>CATJBQ010000263.1 GCA_949738465.1 uncultured Lachnospiraceae bacterium | reverse complement strand
TTCGATTAACTGTTTTTTTACATAGACGTCGAAGGTGTGCATCAAGATAAAGGTGAAGAGTTGCAGCTCCTCCCGGTCCTCCCCCTCCAGCATGGCGAAGGTGTCCTGGCTGATCTGGAACTTCCTGGTGATGTCCTTGCCCAGGCGCTGTGCGGCTCCGGCTTCTAAGCGGAAAACCTCGGCGTAGATTTCCTCCAGATTAAAATCGTCCTGGCTGCCGAAATATTTTTCCGTGAGAGGGTCCAGGATGGACTGGATATCGCTGATGCTGAGGATGTTTTTAAAATAGTAGATAAAGATCAGCATCAGAATATGCTCCTTGGTGTACTTCTTCTTCACCGGGGGCGGCAGCAGATTGTTCTTGGCGTAATTGTTAATCATGGTCTTGGTCAGCACCTTGTCCTGGGAGTGGCGCTTGGAGGAGGCCATCTGCTGGTCCATAAAGGTGGTAACCTGGTCCATGTAGAGATCTATATTGGGCAAGTCGTCCGGCCGCACAAAGTCGATGCGGGAAATGCTTGCCAGGATACTGTTCAGTAAATCTTTTGCATCTATCGTCATAATTTCTCTTTCACCTCATAACACATTATATAGTTTTTAAAACCATATGACAAGGGGAAATCTGTACTATTTTACAGTATTTTTATGAGGGAGTTGCAAAATCTGACAGGAAGTGATAAACTAAAACAAATGTTCGTAAAGGAGTTTTCTATGAGTATATATGATACCTTAAATCCCATGCAGCAGGAGGCGGTGCTGCAGACGGAGGGACCGGTGCTGATCCTGGCGGGAGCCGGTTCCGGCAAGACCAGGGTGCTGACCCACCGGACAGCCTATCTCATTGAGGAGTGCGGCGTGAATCCCTATCATATTATGGCTATTACCTTCACCAACAAGGCGGCCGGAGAGATGCGGGAGCGGGTGGATGACCTGGTGGGCTTCGGGGCGGAGAGCGTCTGGGTGAGCACCTTCCATTCCACCTGTGTGCGGATCCTGCGGCGCTATATTGACCGGCTGGGGTATGACAACCGGTTCACCATTTACGACAGCGACGACCAGAAGACCCTGATGAAGGATATCTGCA
This sequence comes from uncultured Lachnospiraceae bacterium, assembly GCA_949738465.1. Classification (GTDB taxonomy): domain Bacteria; phylum Bacillota; class Clostridia; order Lachnospirales; family Lachnospiraceae; genus 14-2. The sequence continues at coordinate 4,147 of CATJBQ010000263.1, read as the reverse complement.
AGCGGATGAATATTGATACCAAGCTTCACCGGGAGCGGAGCTTTCTCAGTGCGATTTCCCGGGCCAAGGACGAGCTGGTTTCCCCGGAGGAATTTGCCCTGAATGTGGGGATGGATTTTGCAAAAAGAAAGCAGGCCGAGGTTTACCAGGAATACCAGAAGATGCTTTTTCGGAACAATGCCCTGGATTTTGACGATCTGATTATGAAGACGGTGGAGCTGTTCCGGGCAGACCCGGAGGTTCTTGACAATTACCAGGAGCGGTTCCGCTACCTGATGGTGGACGAGTATCAGGATACCAATACGGCCCAGTTCCAGTTGATTAAGACGCTGGCGGGCAAGTACCGGAATCTCTGTGTGGTGGGGGACGACGACCAGTCCATCTACAAGTTCCGGGGGGCCAATATTTACAATATCCTGAATTTTGAGGAGGAATTTCCCGATGCCCGGGTTATCAAGCTGGAACAGAACTACCGTTCGACCCAGAATATTTTAAATGCTGCCAACAGTGTGATCGCTAACAATGTGGGACGTAAGCCCAAGGCTCTGTGGACAGACAATGACGAGGGGGACAAGGTAGACTTCCAGCAGTTTGATACGGGGTATGACGAGGCGGACTATGTGACGGCCGAGATCGGGCGGCGGGTGCAGGAGGGAGAATGCTCCTATGGGGACTGCGCCATCCTTTACCGCACCAACGCCCAGTCCCGGCTGTTTGAGGAGCGCTTTGTGCTAAGCGGGATTCCCTACAAGGTGGTGGGCGGCGTGAACTTCTATGCCCGCCGGGAGATCAAGGATCTGCTGTGCTATCTCAAGACCATCGACAATGGCAGGGACGATCTGGCGGTGCGCCGGATCATCAATGTGCCGAAGCGGGGAATCGGGGCTGCGACCTTAGCCAAGGTACAGCAGTATGCCAACGACGAGGAGATGAGTTTTTACAATGCCCTGAAGCTGGCGGCGGATATTCCGGGACTGGGACGGGCTGCCGCGAAGATTAAGCCTTTCGTGGATTTTATCCAGGTGATGCGCAGCAAGGTGCCTTATCTGTCCCTGCCCCAGCTTCTTAAGGATATTCTTGAGACGACGGATTATCTGGAGGAATTTCGCAATGAGACGGAGGAGGAGGTTCTGGCCCGCCGGGAGAACATTGACGAATTGATCAGCAAGGCCGCTTCCTATGAGGAAAAGAGCAGGGGGGAGGGCCGGGAGCCTTCCTTAAGCGGCTTCTTAGAAGAGGTAGCCCTGGTGGCGGATATTGACGGCCTGGAGACGGGCAGCGATTATGTGGTGCTGATGACTCTGCACAGCGCCAAAGGGCTGGAGTTTCCCCAGGTGTATCTGGCGGGGCTGGAGGACGGGATTTTCCCCAGCTATATGACGATCTGCTCCGACGATCCCATGGAGATTGAGGAGGAACGCCGTCTCTGCTATGTGGGCATCACCCGGGCCATGGAGCGTCTGACCATCACCAGCGCCCGGATGCGGATGATCCGGGGAGAGACCCAGTACAACAAGGTGTCCCGGTTTGTGCGGGAGATTCCAGCGGAGCTTTTCGGACGTACATCCCAGAAGAAGGAAAAGGAGCAGCCGGCTCTCCAGAAGCGCGTGGACGAGGCTTACCGCCAGGCCCAGAATGCTTTCAAGAAGAAGCCCCTGATGCAGACGGGGGCGGAGCTGTACGCCAGGGCCGCCGCCAACGCCGGATCCGGCGCTTCGAAGGAAAGCGGCCCGGGCTATGAGGTGGGCGACCGGGTGCGCCACTTAAAGTTCGGGGAGGGTACGGTGACGAATATCGTATCAGGCGGCAAGGATTTTGAGGTAACGGTGGATTTTGATACATATGGCGTCAAGAAAATGTTTGCGGTTTTTGCAAAATTAAAAAAATGCTGAAAAATTTATAAAATTTGCAAAAATATGGTATGCGTTTGGAAAAAAATGTGATATACTAAGATGGATGAATAAATTGTATTTGTTAAGTCAAAAATAGATAAAAAGGAGCGGTCAGATATGAACAAAGTAGAAGAGTTATTAAGTGCAGCAAAGATTAGTGATCTTCTTCACAAGCAGAATAAGGATGAGAAGAAGTCCAAGGTTCTCTGGATTCTTGCCATCGTTGGCGCGGTGGCGGCAGTAGCCGGTATCGCTTATGCGGTATATCGTTTCTTCACCCCGGATTATCTGGAGGATTTTGAGGACGATTTCGACGATGATTTTGAGGATGATTTCTTCGACGATGAGGACGAGGAGACAGAGGAGAAGGCGTAAGCGCCAGGCTGCTTTGTGCAGCGGAGACATCAGAAACGATAAGCGGAGAATCTCGCAGGTGGGATTCTCCGCTTTCAAGTTCTGGGAAGCGGGAGGATTTGGAAGGATGAAAAAGGGACAGATTTACAGGGGAGTGGTAACGAAGGTACAGTTTCCCAATAAGGGAACAGTGGAGCTTGAGGAGGGCGGCCAGGTTCTGGTGAAGCATGTGATTCCCGGCCAGCGGATCTCCTGCCTGGTGACGAAGGTGAGAAAAGGGCGTGGGGAGGGAAGGCTTGTGGAGCTCTTAGAGCCTTCGCCCTTAGAGCTTACGGAGGATGTATGCCTGCATTTTGGAAGCTGCGGCGGGTGTACCTATCAGAGCCTTCCCCCCAAGGAGCAGCATCGTCTGAAGGCTGCGCAGGTGAAGGAGCTTTTAGAACCGGTTCTGGCGCCTTACGGCGGGATTGAGCCGGTTTTTGAAGGGATCAAGGCGAGCCCCCGGCAGTTCGGCTACCGCAATAAGATGGAATTTTCCTTCGGAGATACCGTGAAGGATGGGCCTCTGGCCCTGGGGATGCATAAGCGGGGCAGCTTTCATGATATTGTGACGGTGGAGCGCTGTAAGATTGCGGATGAGGATTACAGTAAGATCCTGCATGCGGTGTTGCAGTATTTTTCCCAGAGAGGAGTCGGTTTTTACCATAAAAATACCCACCGGGGGTATCTTAGACACCTGTTGGTGCGGAAGGCTGCTAAGACCGGGGAGATCCTTGTAGACCTGGTTACCACCAGCCAGGAGCTGTCCGGGGGAGCAGCAGGGGATAAGGAGCCAGAGGAGATCCGCCTGGCGAAGGAGCGCGATATGCTTGAGGGGATGCGGAATGTACTGCTGTCCCTGGTCTTGGAGGGAAGGATTGTGGGGATTCTGCATACGTTGAATGACAGTGTGGCGGATGCCGTGATCGATCAGGGAACGGAGATTTTGTATGGGAAGGATTACTTTTACGAGGAGCTTCTGGGGCTGAGATTTCAGATTTCGGCATTTTCTTTTTTCCAGACCAATTCCCTGGGAGCCGAGGTGCTTTATGAGACGGCCCGGGAGTTTGTGGCGGATGCCGGGGACGGGAAGGTGGTTTACGACCTCTACAGCGGCACGGGAACCATCGCCCAGCTTCTGGCCGCGGTGGCCAGAAAGGTGATCGGGGTGGAGATTGTGGAGGCAGCCGTGGAGGCAGCACGAAAGAACGCGGCGGCAAACGGCATTTCCAATTGCGAGTTCCTGGCAGGCGATGTGCTTAAAGTGCTGGACCAGATTGAGGAGAAGCCGGATTTCATCGTGCTGGATCCGCCAAGGGACGGCATCCATCCCAAGGCGCTTAAGAAGATCATTGGGTATGGCGTGGAGCGGCTGGTGTATATTTCCTGCAAGCCCACAAGCCTGGCCAGGGATCTGGAGGCGTTTCTGGAGGCCGGGTACCGGGTGGAGCGGGTTTGCTGTGTAGATATGTTTGTGGGGTCGGCGAACATAGAGACGGTAATTAAGATGCACTATTGTGGTTTTTCGGGAAAATAACAGGGTAACACCACAAAATGTTGTGGTTTGAGGGCGAAAATTGGTCGGAAAATCGGTCAGTTTTTGCCCTGTTTTTTTGCCCATTTTCGTGGATGCACAGGTAGAAGGGAGCAAATATATGGCAGTTGGAAGGAGGCGGAGAGCGTGAGGGGAGGATAAAAATCAAAACAGGGAAGGAAGATTTATGGCGCTGATTATCCAGCGCTATTTTTTGCGCAAAAATCAGAAGAAAGGAGGCGGGGTTCCTGGCCAGGGAAAAGATATCTGACTCCCTTTTGGATGGATCTAGAGCAGAAAGCAATCGAGCGGGTGAGGACGGCATCTA
>CATJBQ010000262.1 GCA_949738465.1 uncultured Lachnospiraceae bacterium | reverse complement strand
GGCGCTGACCGCTGATGAGATCGCCAAGGAGGCTGATTTCTTCTGCTTCGGTACCAATGACCTGACCCAGATGACCTATGGCTTCTCCCGTGACGATGCCGGCAAGTTCCTGGATGCTTACTATGATACCAAGATCTTCGAGAACGATCCGTTTGCGAAGCTGGATCAGACCGGTGTGGGCAAGCTGATGGAGATGTCCATCAAGTTAGGCAAGCCGGTGAACCCCAGCCTGCACATCGGTATCTGCGGCGAGCACGGCGGAGATCCTTCTTCCGTAGAGTTCTGCCACAAGATCGGCCTGGACTATGTATCCTGCTCACCCTTCCGTGTGCCCATCGCAAGGCTCGCGGCTGCGCAGGCAGCGATCGCCGGGAAGTAATATCGGGGGGCTGTTGTTTGTAAAATAGTATTGAATCAATAGAGAAGAGCCAGAACGAGGACCTTAAGGAATGATATTTTTAAGGTCCTCGTTATTTAGTGAAGTCAGATACTCGCTGGGAGATTTTTTTCATATTTTTTAAACAGGCGTGAGAAATAGTAGGGATCGTCAAAGCCTGACTGATTGGCGATCTCTTTCAATGATATCTCCTGTCCGTTCCAGCGCATAAGTGCTTTGGCATAATCGATCCGCAGCAGATGAAGAAATGACAGGGGCGAGCATCCGGTTGTGTCTTTAAAAAGCTTTCGGAAGTGGTTGGCACTGTAGCCACTGTTTTGAATAAGAATATTGATATCATAATCGGGTTTTCGGTAATTTTGGGAAATATCGTTAATACTCCCGTAAATCGCTGGATTAGTGGGATTGACAATAGCGCTGCAGGAGCATATGGTCTCAAAAACCAGATGATCCAACACATTGTGTATGGCTGATTTTCTTGGAATGGACGCTCCATTCAGATCTGTCAATGGCTGCTCCGATTTCACATTCATTTCTGCCAGGTATCCCTGGGGGAGCTCCAGCCCTGGAACAGTGCGGTTCTGTCTGGCTTAAGGATTATGAAGAAGGGCTTCTTAAGATAGAAGATCTGGAACAGGCAAAGAAGGCTTATTTCTAAAATTCTATGACAGATACCTGGGGAAGTTATTGGGCAGGGAGGAAAGTATTATCCCGCGCTCCGTGAACAGCAGGAACTGGCTGCGGAGAGGGTGGATCAGGTATGGTGCGTCTCCGTCGGGGATGTGGGAAATGTGTATGATATCCATCCGAAGGAAAAACGTTCTGTTGGAGAACGGCTGGATCTTCTGGTACGGGGGCATGTTTATCATGAAGAACTGCTGTGTGACGCGCCTGTGGGCGTGAAGATCAGAAGAAGGGATAAAGAACTGCTGGTAGACTGTGCCAATGCATTGGGAGGCTTGCTTCAAAGGGGGGAAGGAATTTAGAGGATATTGACAATATCAATAGAACAAAATCATATGCTGAAAAGAGCAGGAAGGAGAAACAGGATGGAATACTTTACAAGAAACAACACGGCACGCCGGATTTTAGAACACCCGGAGGTAAAAAAGTACCTTGGTATTTTTTTACCTCCCCAATTACTGTCCGGCCTGACGGAGGAATATCTGGATTATGAGCTTTCCAAATTGGAGCAGGTGCTGCAGATGCCCTGGGGCGGCCCCTTTATTCCGGAGATCCTGCTGGACGCCGCAAACCGGGTAATGGAGCTTACGGAAGAAAAACGGTTCCGATTCTGGCCTCTCTGGCATGATGCGCCGGAGCCTTTTGTTCCGGAATCTACAGAAGACGGTGGGATCAATGACAAGAAGAATGTGTGCCTGATGCGGGTAAAAACCAACGGAAATCCGGCAGGCCGTGAAGGAAAACCACATCCGGCGGCCGTGATCTGCCCGGGGGGAGGATATGAGCTGCTCTCCGTACAAAATGAGGGGATCGACCTGGCAGAATATATGGAACAGCAGGGCTATGCGGCCTATGTGTTATTGTACCGGGTAAGCCCCCACAGATATCCGGAGCCCCAGAAGGATCTGGCTCTGGCAATCAAGTTCTTGAGAAGCCATGCAGAGGAGTTTGGCATTGATCCCCAGAAAATTCTCTTGATGGGCTCCTCTGCCGCCGGCCATTTGTGTGTGTCGGAAAGCGCATATCATGAGGAAATCGACCGCAGCCTGATGGAGGATCTGGGGCGGGAACAGCCAAAATTACAAGAACGGTATCGGGGAATCCCGGCAAGGGCCGATGCGGTCTGCGGCATTTACCCGGTGATCGATTTTTTACAGTATGCCCACGAACCCAGCTTCCAGGCCATCAGCGGCGGAAAGGAAGAACTGCGGGATAAGCTTTCCATGCAAAAGCATGTACCTGGGGATTTCCCGCCCACATTTTTGTGGGCCTGCCGCGACGACCAATTGGTTCCTTACCAGAACACGGAACTCATGACAGAGGCTTTGAAAGAAAAAGGGATTCGCACGCGCGCTTACCTGTATCCCCAGGGAGGCCACGGCTGCGGCCTGGCCAAGGGGACATCCGCCGAGGGATGGACAAAGGAGCTGCTGTTGTTTTTAGCGGAAAATTAGGAATGAGGCCTCGTTTCTAATTGCAGGGCCGTGTCTGCTACAACAACGCCGCTGTCTCCGGAAACGCTTCTATTCCCCGCCGCAGGATTCCATGCATATGGGCAATGGCGATCCCGTAGTTGACAATGGGCACATTGGCCGCCTGGGCCTGGGCAATGCGATGCTTCATTTCCTTTTCGTTGAGCATACAGCCGCCGCAATGGACGATCAGGCGGAAGTCGGAAAGGTCCTCCGGGAATTCTGCGCCGGAGGTAAAGGCGAATTCCGGCGCAGACCCGGTGAAGGAGCGGATCCATCCGGGGATTTTTACGGAGCCGATATCGTTGCACTGCCGGTGATGGGTACAGCCTTCGGAAATGAGGACTCGATCCCCGTCTCTTAGCCGGGACAGCTCCCCGGCTCCCCGGACCAGCTCCGTAAGGGAACCCTTATACCGCGCGAACAAAATGGAAAAGGATGTCAGCAGGATATCTGCAGGCGTATCCTCTGCGACCCGCCCGAATACCTGGGAATCTGTGATGACCAGCCGGGGCTTTTCTGTCAGCGAACGCAAGGTCCGGGCAAGCTCCGTGTTCTGGCAGGCCACAAGAGAGCAGTGGGCGTCTAAGATTTCCCGCATGACCTGCTGCTGGGGCAGGATCAGCCGCCCCTTGGGGGCGGACTCGTCCACGGGGATCACCAGTACAACCGTATCGCCGGTTGCTATAAGATCCCGCAAAATATATTTTTCAGAGACGGCGCTTTTGGCAAAGGCGCCGATTTTTTCTTTTAAGGCGCCGATGTTCTCGTTCCTCACGGCGCTCACGTAGAGCTCATGATCCTTTCGCGGACTGCGGGAGGGAAGAAGATCCGCCTTGGTATAGGCAACCAGGTAGGGCAGCTTTTTATCCTCAAACAGCCTGATCAAGTCATGGTCTGCTTCCCGAAGGCCCAGCATCGCGTCCACCACCAGGACGGCAAGGTCCGTTTTTGCAAGAATCTGTCTGGTTTTTTTGATCCGCAGCTCTCCCAGGGCCCCCTCGTCGTCGATGCCGGGGGTGTCGATGATCACCACAGGTCCCAGGGGCAGAAGCTCCATCGCTTTTTTCACCGGGTCGGTGGTGGTCCCCTTTACATCGGAGACAACGGCCAGCTCCTGGCCGGTGACGGCGTTCACCAGGCTGGATTTCCCGGCATTGCGCATGCCGAAAAATCCAATGTGCAGCCGTTCGGCTGACACGGTGTCATTTAATCCCATAACAATCTCCTTTCTCTGTTCCTGCGCTGAACGTAAGCGCAGGATTCTTTTGCCGCGGCTGTGTTAGAAACGGAAATCCCTCCGGTTGGAATTTCGGATATCCTGGATATTCTGCCGGGCGATCTGGAGCACCTTTTCCTTGGGGATGCGTGTAAGCTCCCTTTCCACCATGGCGTAGCCTGTCTGCTTCGTCTCCTCCGATGCGTAATCCTCCAGATATTCGGATAAGGTCATTAGGGCGTTGGGGTGGCAGCAGTTGAGGATCTGCCCGTTTTTGCAAAGGGCCATAAACCGGTCGCCGGTCCGGCCTTCCCGGTAGCAGGCGGTGCAGAAGGAGGGGATGTGCCCGTTTTCCATCAGCCAGCGCACCACCTCGTCTAAGGAACGCTGGTCGGATACGTCAAACTGTTCGGTATCGTGGGGGCGTTCATGCTGGGTGTAGCCGCCTACGGAGGTGCGGGAGCCGCCGCTGACCTGTGAAATTCCAAGACGCAGCAGCTTAGAACGTACGCTTTCCGTCTCACGGGTGGAAATAATCATGCCGGTGTAGGGCACGGCCAGGCGGATGCAGGCGGTAATTTTTGCGAAGGTTTCATCATCGATGCCGTTGTCAAAGGCGTCGGGATCGATATCGTCCGCATGCTTCACCCGGGGAACGCTGATGGTGTGGGGGCCCACGCCGTGGAGGGCCTCTAAGTGCTCCGCATGCATGATCAGCCCGGCAAATTCGTATTTATACAGTTCCAGCCCGAACAGCACGCCCAGCCCCACATCGTCGATCCCGCCGTCCATGGCCCGGTCCATGGCCTCCGTATGGTAATCGTAGTCGTGCTTGGGGCCGGTGGGATGAAGCTTCAGATAACTCTCCTTATGGTAGGTTTCCTGGAACAAAATATAGGTTCCGATGCCCGCCTCCTTCAGCCTGCGGTAATTTTCCACCGTGGTTGCCGCGATGTTCACGTTTACCCGGCGGATATCCCCGTTTTTGTGATGGACGCTGTAAATGGTTTTGATGCAGTCCAAAATATATTCGATGGGGTTGTTTACGGGATCCTCCCCCGCTTCGATGGCAAGGCGCTTGTGGCCCATATCCTGCAGGGCGATAACCTCCGCTTTTACCTCCTCCTGGGTCAGCTTCTTGCGGGGAATGTGCTTGTTTTTCAAATGATAGGGACAGTAAAGGCAGCCGTTGACGCAGTAATTGGACAGATACAGCGGCGCAAAAATAACAATGCGGTTGCCGTAAAAGGCCAGCTTGATTTCCTCGGCGATCTGGTACATTTTTTCGATTTTTTCCGGAATCTCACAGGCCAGGAGCACGGAGGCCTCCCGGTGGGTCAGGCCCAGGCAGACGCAGCCGATGGCTGTTTTCTGGGGACGCGCCTTTTCTAAGATCTGATCGATCAGCTCCTCGTTGTTCTTGTTTGCCTCAGCGTAGGCTAAGGTTTCGCGGATCTCTGCATCGTTGATGAATTCCTCCGCTTTGCGTGATTTTGGATCATAAATTGCCATGATGTTTTTCTCCTTCCATTGTTTCTGCACATCTTTTTATTTTTATATCACCTCTGTGAGTGACAATGGCGTATCCGATGGATGCCATACTGTTTTTCAGGGCGGCAAGGCCCTGGGCCGATTCCGCCCCGGTGGAAAGCTTGTTGTCGTAAAGCTGGTATTTACCGCGCACCGCCGCAGGGGACAGATTGGGCATTACCACGTTTGCCCCGGCCAGGATGCCCTGTTCCCGGCCCCTGGGGTGAATCGTTCCCAGAGCCGTGGTGGCCGGCAGCAGCACCGGCGGGTGGATCAGCCGGATGATGGATAAAAGGTAGCAGGTCAGTTCCAAGGAACCGGGCGGCTGGTCATGAAAAGGCGTATCCTTGTGGGGGATGAAGGGGCCGATCCCGCACATATCCGGACGGAACTCCTGGATGAAGGCCAGATCCGCTGCCAGGGTGGCGGGGGTCT
>CATJBQ010000261.1 GCA_949738465.1 uncultured Lachnospiraceae bacterium | reverse complement strand
CAATATTGGAATTTTTTATATCTTTTTTAATTGCCGTTCTGGGTGGAGTAGCTTGCCACTACATCATCAAATGGTTAGACGGTGACGACAAGGGCAACAGCTAGCCTAGTGGGTGCTTTGCCACTATAAAAGTAAAGAAGAATCTCTCAACTGTACGGGAATACGGTTGAGAGATTCGTTTCTTCGTCAATATTGGTTGACTTTTTATATCTTTTTGCCTACTGGCATTATAGCATATGCAGAAACTTTTTTCAATATACTTGACACAAAAAATTATCCTTATCTGGTATCAATAAATGTTGGAGAATCAGAATAAAACTACTTCCAAGGAGGAACCTTTTTTGAAAATTACCGGAATCATTGCCGAATACAATCCGTTTCATAACGGCCACCAATATCAGATCCGCCGGATCCGGGAGCAGTATGGCTCCGACTACATCATTGCCGCCATCAGCGGGGATTTCGTGCAGCGGGGCACGCCTGCCATCGTAGACAAATACACCCGGGCTGAAATGGCCTTACGGGGCGGGGCGGACCTGGTGCTGGAGCTTCCGGCGGTATACGCCACCGCCAGCGCGGAAGGGTTTGCCCGGGGAGGGATCCAGACCCTTGCCGCCACCGGCCTGGTGGATTCCGTCTCCTTTGGCATGGAACAGGCAGAGGAAGATACCCTGTCCCGGCTCTGTGATCTGCTGGCCAGGGAGCCGGACTGGTACCGCAGGAAGCTTAAGGAGGGCCTTAAGGCAGGGCTTTCCTACCCTGCCGCCAGGAGCCGTGCCCTGCCGGAATACGCAGCCTTTCTCTCCTCCCCCAACAACATTCTGGCATTGGAATACGCCAAGGCTATTGCAGCCTATGCTCCCGGCATGAAGCTGCTTCCCATCCGCCGCCAGGGAAGCGGCTATCATCAGAAGAAGCTGGAACAAGAATATTCCAGCGCCAGCGCGATCCGCAGTACTCTCCAGTCGCAGACATTGGATTTTCCGCGCGCGGATAAGAACGTATGTTCTGATCTGGAAGCGCTTTTTTCCGGAAATACGCCGCTGGCAAAGGCGCTGCCGGAAAGCTCCCGCGCCCTGCTTTTGCAGTATCAGAAAAACGCTTCCTTTCTATATGAAGGAGATCTGTCCCTGCCGCTCCACTGCTGCCTGCTGGGAGAGACCAGAAAATCGCTGCTCGCCGTAAGCGATATGTCCCCGGCCCTGGCCAGCCGCATCCTGGCCCTCCGGGAGGAATTTACCTCCTTTTCCGGCTTCTGTGAAGCGCTGAAAACAAGGGATCTGACCTACACGCGCATCAGCCGCACCCTGCTGCATTTGCTGCTTCACATCACCGGGGAGCTGGTGCAGGAGGCTGCGTCTCCCCCTTATCTGCGTGTTCTGGGCTTTCGCAGGCCGGCGGCGCACCTGCTGGGCCGGATGCAGAAGGAGTGCCGGATACCTGTGATTATTTCTATCCCGGAAGTCCTTCCCCGCCGGACGGACCAAACCCTTGGGGCGGATGCCTGCCCTGGCGAAGCCATGTTGTCGGCCGGGGCGCAGGCCATCCTTAAGACCGACCTCTACGCCGGCAGCCTGTACCGGGCCCTCCTCACAGCCCGCACCGGGAAAGCGTACCCCGGCGAATTCCGACGGCGGATGCTGGTGGTGGAGGAGTAAAATGCTGCAGTGATTCGATCAGGAGCCAGGCTTCCCCGGGATCCTTGGGATAAACGGTAACGACGCAGTCCCCCTGCCAGAACTTCAGATTGGAGTTTTCGGCAAGGGCCTGGGTAACCTGCTCCCGGGTCAACTCCCCAAGGGCGCCGATACAGGCTTCCCGTTCATAGTAATCCGGCTCTGTCGTAATGCACCAGTGCATCCGGTCCACATCGGCACCCTCGTCCATCCCGGCACTCTTATCCACACCGGCGGCAGCCTCTGCCCCCTCTTCGGCTTCTGCCCCGGCGGCAGCCTCCCAGCCGTCCACCTGCTCTCCCGCCAGGCAGGCATAATGGCCCTCGAATCTCAACGGCGTCCCGTTTTTTAATACCACCGTGGTATCCTGCTCCACAAATCCCAGGCCCGCGAAATCCGGAAGGTACTCCGCAAAGGCCTCTGGCTGCTCCGCAAGAGTGCATACTGTATACAGGTCCCCCTCCTCCATGGGAAACTGGGACAAATCCAGGGGATGCTGCCAGAACCAGTCCAGAAGCTCCACCACTGACTCATAGCTGTCAAATCCGGAACCGGAGAGCTGATACCAGCCATGCTCGGTCTGGTAGGTCAGGGTTTTCTTGGTATCCTCAAGGCCCTGGGCTACAATGGAAATGCCCTCCCGCTCCGTGACCGTCACCGCCCGCTGGGCTCGCATATCGATGCAGTCCTCGATGATGGGAATCTCCTCGTACCCGGCCAGCACCGTCAGGTCGCTATAGGAATCCAGCCCCCCTGCATCCTGCGGATCCCGGCGGTGCCAGGACAGCTCCACACTGTACAAGCTTCCGTCGCTGTAATAATGGGCTGTCAGATAAAACAGCGGATGATTCTCAAGGACTGGGATCGCCCCCTTCTCCTCCAGTTGGCTACGCCAGTCAGAGAAAAAACGGGTCTCCGTATAGGGGTAAGCGTCCTCCGCCAGCTTGCAATCCACCGTCTGGGCCTCCGCCTCCGGGCGGCTGCAGTAACGGAAATAGTGTTCGGCCGGAAAGCCCTCACTCCAATTCTGCACCCGGTTTCCCCGACCGGCAAAAAAGAACGCCGCCGGGCCGGCCAGCAGCAGGCACAGGCAGGCAGCCGCAGCCACCCGCCAAAGGCGCGGCCTTCTCCTTCTTTGCTCCGGCGCCGCGTCCGCGGCTTCCACATAGGCCGGATCCACCAATTCCATCTGATCCAGAAGCATCGTTCCTCTCATAACTGATATCCCTCCTTCTCAAGGTAGGCCCGCAACTGGCTGCGGGTCCGAAACAGCATGGTCTTCACCTTGCTGCCCGTCATCTGGTAGCGCTTTGCGATGGCAGAAACGGAATCCAGAAACCAGTAGCGGCGCAGGAAAACATTCCGCTGCTCCTCCTTCAGATTTCCCAGAAAACCGTTGAGGGCCTCCTGCAAAAGCTGCTCGTCAATCCGGCACTGGGTGTCGTCCGGCGCCGGAATGCACTGCTCCATCTCCGCGCTCAGTTCACACAGCAGCGCGCTGCGCTTTAATCTGTTCCGGTCGCGGCAGCGGTTCAGGGAAATCCGGCGGATCATCCTTGCAAGATACGCATACAGATACTCATAGGGTTCATTGGGCGGTATGGAATTCCAGGCCCGCAGGTAGGTGTCGTTCTCGCACTCCTGGGCGGTGAAAAAATCCCCCACAATCCCCTTGGACAGCGCCCGCAGACGGTTCCCGTATTTTTCCGCAGTATGCCGGATGGCCGTTTCCTCCCGTTTCAGATACAGCTCGACAATTTTCACATCCTCCATAGAGTTCCCCCCTTCACCCTATATAACACCATTTGAAGTGGGTTGGTTACATTTTTCCAAAAGAACATATGTTCTTATCCCCAGAATTCCTCCAGATACCGGCCCACCGTTTCCTGGCTGCAGACCTTATAATCCGCCCACTCCCGTGGAAACAACTGCTGGTAGTCGGCCTGCAGAAACCGCTGGTCCAACAGCAGGATCACGCCCTTATCCTCCCCGGTACGGATCACCCGCCCGGCAGACTGCATCACCTTGTTCATCCCCGGATACCGGAAGGCATAATCAAAACCGCTCCCCTCCCGCCTGTCGTAATATTTTTTCAGAATTTCCCGCTCATTGCTAATCTGGGGCAGGCCGGTGCCCACCACAATGGCGCCGATCAACTGCTCGTGCTTCAAATCAATGCCCTCCGCAAAGATCCCGCCGATCACGCAAAATCCCACCAGGGAGTCTGACCGCTCCCGGTCGAAGGATTCTAAGAACTCCTCCCGCTCCTTCTCGCCCATGCCGGGCCGCTGCACCAGCAGTTCCGTCTCCCCAGGCTCCTGCTCCATACAGACCTCATAGACCTGCTCTAACATCTTATAGGAAGGGAAAAATACCATATAATTGCCCCGGCGCGCCTGTACCATCTGTATAATATAGGAAGAAATCCTTTCAAATTCCTGCCGGTTGCGGCGGGTATATTTGCTGCTGACGTCCCTGGCCACCAGAATCAGCCGCTGTTCCCTTGAAAATACCGACTGGGCGTAGACGGCATAATTTTCCGGCTGGGTGCTTAAGAGCGCCTTGTAATAGCGGATGGGTAACAGCGTTGCTGAAAAAAAGACGGCGCTTTTTCCCCGGTCCAAGCACTCCTGCAGATTCCCCGAAGGGTCCACACAGTAAAGCTTCAGCATAAAACGGCCATTTTCCTCATGCTGGGTATAAATCACATAATGCTCGTCCACCCGTTCGTACATATTCATAAAATGACGCAGCAGCAGATAAAATTCCGTCACCTTCTTTTTTTCCGGCAGCTCGCCGTTTTTTTGCAAAAATTCGTCCATAGCCGCCCCCAGGTTCATCAGGGCAAAAATCAGAGGACCGATATTTTCCAGTACGTTATATTTTTCACATTCCCGCTTCATCTCCAGAAGAAGCCGGTTGCATTTTTCCAGGGCACGGGCCACCTTCACCGAATGGGCCTTGAAGAGCTTCTTCATTTCCAGGAAATCCTCCTTATAGAGGACGGCGCTGTACATCTCCCGCCCCCGCTCCACCAGGTTGTGGGCCTCGTCGATGAGGAAAATGTAATCTCCCCTGAACCCTTCCGCGAAAAACCGTTTCAGGTATACATTGGGGTCGAACACATAATTGTAATCGCAGATGATGTTGTCCATCCACAGGGAGGTGTCCAGGCACATCTCAAAGGGGCACACCTGATAGACTTCCGCCTGGGAAAGCAGCACCTTACGCGTCACATTCTTCTCCCGGCCGATCAGATCAAAGACCGCGTCGTTGACCCGGTCATAGTGGCCCTTGGCATAGGGACAGTGGACGGGATTGCAGTCCATCTCCTCACAGAGGCAGAGCTTCTCCTTGGCCGTGATGGTCAGAACGCTGCCTTCATATCCCTTTTCCCGCAGCAGCTCGAAAGCCTCCCGCGCCACGGTCCGGGTGATGGTCTTTGCCGTCAGATAAAAAATCTTCTCCCCATGGCCCTCCCCCACGCCCCAGATGGCCGGATACACCGTGGAAATGGTCTTCCCGGTACCTGTGGGGGCCTGGATGAACAGCTTTTTCTCCCGGATGATGGTGCGGTAAACATCCGCCACCAGCTTCCGCTGCCCCTCCCGGTAGGGAAAGGGAAACGCAAGCCCCCGGATGGACGCCTGCCGCTGCATTCTGGCTTCATACTGGAAATCCGCCCACTTGCGGTAAGCCGCAACTAACTCCCCGAACCACCGGGAAAGTTCCCCGGCCTCATAGATTTCCCGGAAATAGCGGATCTCCTCCGTATCCAGGTTGCAGTAGGTCATCTGCACCTGGATTCTGGAAAGGCCCTTCTGATCCGCAAAAATCCAGGCATAGCATTTAGCCTGGGCCAGATGCACCGGCGCAGGCTCTAACATGGCATGGATGTCCTGGTACACCCCCTTGATCTCGTCGACGGTAACCAGCGGGACATCGGCCTCATTCCCGGCCTCCGCTATCGCCGGGGCGTCCTGGAGCCCTTCCCAGCCCTCCGGCAGGATAATCCCGTCGGCACGGCCCTCAATCACCAGGGTGTAATGCTCGTATTCATATTCTTTTTTT
>CATJBQ010000260.1 GCA_949738465.1 uncultured Lachnospiraceae bacterium | reverse complement strand
GATCCTCCATGGCCTGCTTCACACTGATATCCCCCTGCCGGATCAGCCGGTCCACCAGGCCGTTGGAGCTGGTATCCGCCCAATAAGCACTGTAATCCTTTTCTTTCAGAAAATTCGTGATCGACCAGGGATTGTAGATATCGGTGTGGCTCCCAAAGGTAAATCCATCATACCAGAACTTCACCTCCTCCTTCTCCCCGGACATCCCCGCCGATTCCAGAGCGGCAAACACCTCCTCCTGGGTAAAGCCAAAGGCCGTGGCATAGCTTTCACTGATGGTGGTCACCACCTTGAGATTATTGAGATCCGAAAAGATCGATTCCTTGCTCACCCGCGTGATACCTGTTAGCATCCCCCGTTCCAGGTACGGATTTGTCTTAAAAACGGAATTAAACATCATGCGGAAGAAATCCGTAAGCTCCGCCCAGTATCCCCCAAGATACGCCTCCTGCATCGGCGTATCATACTCATCCAGCAGAACAATCACTTTCTTCCCGTAATAACGGCTCAGATATCCCATCAGGCTCTGGACGGCAACAGCCGCCGCTTCCACGTCCATCTCCCAGTTCACCGCGGCGAACTGCTGCTTTTCCTCCCGGGACAGCAGATCCCCTTCCAGCAGAAAGCGGTTTTTACTGTACAATTGTATCATTTTATTCCGAAGCTGATACAGGACCCCGGAATACGAGCCGGCCTTCACATCCGCAAAGGTCAAGAACACCACCGGAAACGTTCCCTGCAGCATGCGGTACTTTTCCTCCTGCCAGATGGAAAGCCCCTCAAACAGCTCCCCACGTCCGGCATACTCATTGGAAAAAAAGCACTCCAGCATACTCATATTCAAAGTCTTTCCAAACCGGCGGGGACGGGTGATCAAGGTAACATCATCCTCATTTTCCCACCACTCCCGGATAAAATCCGTCTTATCCACATAAAAGCAGTCCTGCTCCCGTAAAGAAGCAAAATTCTGTTTTCCAATCCCGATGGTCTTCATAACGGCTCACCTTCTCTCATTTTCTACAGTATAACAAAAAGGGGCGGAAAATACAACTTCCGTCTCCTTTGCATATTGCGGTTCCTTCCTCCCCTGCCGCAACCGTTGACATCCCCTCCAAAAACACGTATAGTAAAGCTATGATTGATTTTCGAAAAATAACCTACTTTTTAAAAACCGCCGAAAAACTGAATTTTACAGAAGCCGCCCGGGAGCTTTTTATCTCGCCCCAGGCCCTGACCCAGCAGATTGCCCAATTGGAGCGTGAGCTTGGGACGCCGCTGTTTGCCCGCACCACCCGCAGAGTAGCCCTGACAGAAGCCGGCCAGTTCTGCTATCAGAAGTTTGCACCCGTCCTGGACAGCTATCTACTGGCCGAACAGGAGGTCACCCGGCAGCTTTCCCACCAATCCTCCCTTCTTCGGGCAGGCTTTTTCCACGGGCTTCCCAAGCAAAAAATCGTCAATCCCTGGCTGGATCTGATACAGACATATTTCCCCCAGGCTGAGCTGGAGATCCTTTCCACCGATCTGGGCAGTATCTGGCGATACATGGACGAAGGGCGGCTGGATCTGTGCCTTACCAATGTGGATGATTCCTTCCCCCTGCAAGGGTATCACGCAGTCCGCCTGCTGACGGCTCCGGCGGAAATCCTTGTTTCCCAAAGCCATCCATGGGCCCGGAAAAACGCAATCACCTGCCCCGATATGGCCGCCGCAGATATGGTACAGCTACGGACTTCTTATTCCAGTGGAAAAGAGGAAAACTTCTACGGCCATGTCCGATGCCGCAGCGTCCGGCAGGTGGCGGATTTCGATACACTGCTGGCCACCCTGGAAAACGGGCGTACCTTTGCCGTCTGCCCGCCCACCTTCGAATACCATGACCGGAGCGGCTACCGGTTTTTCCCGCTGCCGGAGGAATACCGTTTTTCCTTTTCTACCGTCTGCGCCGCCAGACACCATCCGGTTTTTGATCTGGAAGAGCTGCTTACCGGCCTAAAGGCTCATTACCAGTGACCAGCGGGCGGAAATTGCAGGCATGTCAGGCCTATTCTGACGTCTCATGCTCCGCGTCCGGTTACGAAAAACGGCGTTCACGCCGGGATTATTATCAATTTTTACTTGATAATATGTAAATTTTTTGGATTTGTATTTTTCCCGTGTTGTAACGTATAATGAAGGAAAGGTGAGCGTGAGCGAACCTTTCCGCTACCCGAACGAAGCATAGCGGAGTTCGGGGGACCCGTGAGTGAGCGTGAGCGAACCACCCAAAGGTCGCGCAGCGGAGTTCGGGGATCCCGTGAAAATGCACCGAGAAAGGAAGATTTCATATGCAGACAGATCGAGAAGCGCTTCTGGCCGCCTACCGGGGCGAGATGCCAGAATTTATCCCACCAAAAACAAAGGCCTCCGCCGGGGTTGTATTCCCGGGGGAACGCTACTTCGGCCCCGAGAAGGAGGGCTATGACGCCTGGGGCGTGCGTTGGACGCAACTGGGGCCGGATCCCGGGCTGGACGGCTCCATGGTCACTCCCGGCTATCGGGTGCTGGAGGATATCTCCGACTGGAAGGACAAGGTTTCTTTTCCGGATCTTACGGCCATGCATGCCGGAGAAATTTTACGGCAGATGTGGGCCTCGATCCCCCATCCGGAGCCGGTTGTCACCCATGTGCTGTTCCTGTCCGGCCCCTGGGAGCGAATGAACCAGCTTCTGGGGATGGAGGATGCGTTGTGCGCTTTTTATGATGACCCGGAGGCGGTCCATGGATTTTTAGAGGCCATGTGCGACTATAAGCTTCAGTGCATCGATATTGCCTGCGAAGCGGTGGATCCGGATGTGATCCATATGCACGACGACTGGGGCAGCGCCGGCAACCTGTTTTTCTCTCCCCAGATGTGGCGGGAATTTATCAAGCCCATTGAGCGGCGGATCTGTGACCACATCCACCGCAAGGGCAAGATTTATGAGCACCACTCCTGCGGATACATTACCACCATCCTTCCGGATCTGGTGGAGATCGGCGTAGACGCCATCAATCCTTTGAATAGCTGCAATGATATGGATTGGATCAAACGTGAGTTCGGGGATAAAATCACCTTGATGGGGGGAATTGACAACCAGCGTATCGACCGGGAGGATGTTCCCGAGGAGGAGATCCGCGCCGAGGTGCGCAGGGCCATGGACGCCTACGCACCGGGCGGACGGTATGTACCGGAATTTATTTTCACCAATGCCAGGGTCCGGGACATTTTCATGGACGAGGTGGAGCAATATGGAAAATCTATTTATCGATAATCCGGTTATCCGCTAAGATTTCCGGCTGATACCGCATGCTGTCCGCTTCGGTAATCTCCCGGATCACCCGGCAGGGAACGCCTGCCGCAAAACTCCCTGCCGGAATGTCCCTGGTCACAACGCTGCCCGCACCGATCACGCAGTTATCCCCGATGGTGACGCCGGGGCAGACCGTCACCGAAGCGCCGAACCAGCAGTCGTTGCCGATCTGTACCGGCTTCGCATAGCAGAAACGTTTCCGCTGGCCGTTTGCATCCTCCATCTCCCGGCGTTCCTCTGCAACCATGGGATGGATGGGGGTTACGATGGTCACATTGGGGCCGAAGTTGCAGTTATCCCCAATGGTGACCTCCGCATCGTCCTGGATGGTCAGGTTGAAATTTCCAAAAAAGTTCCGGCCGATTCTGGTATGGCGTCCATAATGGAAGGCGATGGGGCCCTGGATAAAACTTCCTTCGCCCATCTCTCCGAGGATCTCGGAGAGGATTTGGG
Organism: uncultured Lachnospiraceae bacterium; assembly: GCA_949738465.1. Classification (GTDB taxonomy): domain Bacteria; phylum Bacillota; class Clostridia; order Lachnospirales; family Lachnospiraceae; genus 14-2. Next base: position 1,975 of record CATJBQ010000260.1, on the reverse strand, counting down.
CACGCTTCTCAACCTCATCCTCATGGGTCCTGTTGTAATCCACATTCAGATTGTGGGTTTTTAATTTGATGGCTTTAAGCTCCGGATCACCGGGGCAAAACAGGATTCCAGCTTTGATTTTTTCTTCTTCCCGCATGGCTGTTTCTCCTTGTTCAAGCTCCATTTACAGATAAGGCTTCAGATTCTCCAGGATCACCCGGTATGCGTTGGCGTACATGTGGACGCCCTCCACAGTGTACTCTGCCCGGAGCATCCCCCGCTCATCGGTAAGCCCCTGGTTGACATTGATAAAACGGAAACCGAATTCCGCCGCCAGCTTCTCCACCGCCTCATTGGCAATCTGAATGTTCGCATTGTTTCGGCCATCGAACATATGTTTTCCCCATTCTCCCTCCGGAAGCTTGTCCGTCTCGTTCACCGGATAATACGCCATCAGGGTAACCTCTGCCTGGGGCAGACGCTGCCGGATCCGGTTTAAAATCTCACGGTAATTGTCCATCAGCTTCTCCAGGGTGTAGTCCGGCGCGGAGATATCATTGGTCCCGATGTTGATAAAAATACGGGAAGGCGCCAGCCCGAAAACCATTTCTTCCATAGATTCCAGCATATCCGTGGTGGTAAAACCGCCGATTCCCCGGTTGTAAACCGTCAGATCCATCCCCTGGTCCATCAAAAGCTCGTTGATGGGGAACTGCTCCATCAGGGAGGAGCCTACAAACAGTGTCTCTCCCTTTTTTGCCAGTTGGTTCAAAAACACAAACTTCTCTTTCTTAATGCGCTGCTCCATTTTCATAAAATCCTGTACCGGATCCATATCTTATCCCTCCTGCTGCAATATATTTTTATGGTTCCTACTCCTTAAAACAGGCTTCTTCCGTTGGCCGGAACAATACCGCCCACATCATGCTCCACGCAGTCCCAGTGCTCCGCCAGCTTGCCGTCCTCGATGCGGTACATATCGAACACCTTGTTGACCATGCCGTTTTCCTGCATGGTGCATTTAAAGAACACCACCACAATGTCATCCTGGCAGATAATCTTAGAAATCTCCGCATGGGGCTTCATGGCCAGGAATTTCCCGGCAAACTCCCGAAAGCCCTCCTTGCCGTCCTTCACGTTGGCGTTATGCTGCATGTAGGTATCCAGCATATAATCGTCCAGGTGGGACAGATCCCAGTTGTTGAAAACCTCGTCGTAGAATTTTAAAATCAGTTCTTTGTTTGTCATTGTTGTACTCCTTTTCTATTTGATCTTATCTTATCAAATTCACTTACCCTGGCAATCCTGCGTTTCATTGTATTACTAAAACCCGATGCCTCTACACGAATCGGTTTTATCGCTAATTTATCTGGAAGATAAAGTTTATATTCTTTTGCATAAATGTTTGCATTTTCCGGCAGCGTCAAGTCAACAAGCGCTTCATCGCTCTGCTTGCACAACAGGATACCGATGGTCGGATTTTCATCCTCCGTTTTCTCATATCTGTCATAATAATTGACATACATCTGCATCTGACCTAAATCCTGATGCGTAAGTTCCTCGATTTTGAAGTCAATAAGGACATAGCAGCGGAGCAGCCTGTTGTATAGAACCAAATCCACATAAAAATTTTTATCATGAAACGTAAACCGTTTCTGACGCTGTTCAAACAAAAAGCCCTTGCCCAATTCCAACAGAAACTTTTGCATTTTGCTGATTACGGCAGATTCGAGGTCGCTTTCGTGATAAGACGCTTTATCTTCCAGTCCTGCAAACTCTAAAATATATGGCGTATGGAGAATATCCTGCGGTTTCTGCGGAACCGCCCCTTCATTTGCCAGCCGCATGACGTCATTTTTATCACGGCTTAATGCCAGTCTTTCATATAAGCTGGAATGAAACTGCCTTTTCAGCGTATCCACATTCCAGTTAGAGCGGATTGCTTCTTTTTCATAAAAATCCCTTTCATCCCTGTCTTCTATGCGCATAAGCAGCT
>CATJBQ010000259.1 GCA_949738465.1 uncultured Lachnospiraceae bacterium | reverse complement strand
TATTGATTGTCGGAATCACTAAAGTAAGTTTGGGTCATAGTCCGGCATTCAAATAATAATACCAAAAAGTTTTTCGCTCCTTGAATAATAAATGTAACCTAGGCAATTGTTAAACTCATAAAACTGTTGATTTTACTGAGTTTTCTTGCCATTTTTATATAAATTTTCTCTCCGCTTATGGTAAAATATAAGTACCAACAAACACCTTACTCACAAACGGAGGAGAACAAATGAATGAAAATAAAACATTGACGGGTTAAAAAATGCATGATTTTGTGGTATGATATTTAAAATTGTATCATCATATGAATGCGGAGGGTGAAACGCATGGACAGAAAGGAAACCATTCATAATTCCAGGGAACTGGAATTTGCCGTGTTTTGCATAGAAAATGTGGCGGCAAAGCTGGGTGTAAGCGCACAGGAAGTATACAAGGCATTCACGGATAAGAGTGATATTTTAAGGGGATACATTGTGCCGGAGTATGAAGTTTTGCATACGCAGAGCAAGGAGTATATTGTCAATGATATTATTGAACTGATGCAAGAAAGAGGTGTAATCGTATGAACCTGTATCATGGCTCCTATCTGGAAATTGCAAAGCCGGATTTGAAGAATACCCAGCCGAATGTGGACTTTGGGCCTGGGTTTTATACTACGCCGTTATATGTGCAGGCATCGAAGTGGTGTGGGAGATTCAAACGCCGTGGCAAGGAAGGTATTATTTCTTGCTATGAATTTGATGAAAGAGAATATGAAACATTAAAAGTCTTAAAGTTTGAAGCCTATTCGGAGGAGTGCCTGGACTTCATCCTGAACTGTCGCAGCAGTAAGGATACCACGGATTATGATATCGTAATTGGCGGTGTGGCAAACGACAAGGTGTTTAATACGGTCGAGTTGTTCTTTGACGGTCTGATTGATAAAGCGGAAGCCATTCATCGTCTGCGTTATGAAAAACCGAATTTGCAGATATGCTTTCGCACTGAAAATGCACTAAAGCATCTGCATTTTGAAAGGAGCGAAAAGGTATGAATGCAAATCCGATATTACTCCAGAAAAAGTATACTCGTGTGATTGCGTGTTTTGCCAACAAGGTGGACATTTCGCTAGATGATGCATTGGATTTCTTCTATCGTTCCGAGGTATATTGCCTGATGCATGACGGCGTTTCCGACATGCACTGTATGAGCGATGAATATCTTGCGGATGAACTTGCGGCAGAATATGGGACAAAGTAGGTTCCCAAAACTCAAATAGAAAATAGATAGACTTTGCTGCCCGGTTATGTTTTACTAAGATCCGCAAAATAATGTGTCTCATCATTGGAAGGTGATTTGATGCCAAGTCAGGCTTACATCATTAGAGATTCCATAAACGAATTTTCGAGAATACAAGACTGGATGTTATTAGCGAAAAAGAATCATGATCTTGAAACATACGAACAAATGCACAAACGCTATATTAAATTAAAAGTTACATTATCATCTTTAAGCGTTAATCTTACATAACTTGATAGAATCAAAGATTAGAATAAATAGAAGGTTTTCTATCGTTCTTAAGATTTCCGGGAAGAGTGTAAAGCTTTTCTTTCGCAGGCAAAAGCACGCAGGTTTTGTCGGATTTTAACAGAAGAAAGGGGGAGCTGTCATGCCACCGGTCATCCACAAGGAAAAATGCAATACATGCGGTTATTGTGCCCAGATCTGCCCGGTAGACGTATTACGGGTCGTAAGAAAAGGAGAGAAAAAGGAGACCATCGTAAAATATCCGGACGAATGCTGGCATTGCCGGGCCTGTGAAAAAGACTGCCCACAGGGGGCCATCACCATGCGGTATCCGTTGTCCCATATGATGTGCCATATGGAGCCGCAGCAGAGAGGGGGAAGCATATCATGTCCATCAAAGTGAGAGAAGAAATTGAAAAAGCGGATTTTCTGATTGTAGGAGGCGGAATCGGAGGGCTGCAGGCGGCCATCACGGCGTCGGAGCGCGGCGTAGATACCCTGGTAGTAGAAAAAGCAGATACCAGGAGAAGCGGCTGCGGCGCCAATGGAAACGACCATTTTGCCTGCTATATCCCAAAGTGTCACGGAGAGGATCTGGAGCTGGTCATGCGGGAGGTCAACAATACCATGGACAGCGGGCCGATGCAGGATCCCATTATGCTGCGCACCTGGTTAGGCAGAAGCTTTGATGTCATAAGGCAGTGGGAGTCCTACGGGATTAACATGCGGCCCACCGGGGATTATAACTTTGAAGGTCATTCCTTCCCGGGACAGCAGCGGTATCATCTGAAATTTGATGGAAGGAATCAGAAAAAAGCGCTGACCGACACGGCGAGAAAAAACGGAGCGCGTATCAGGAACAGGACGCTGGTCAACGATATCCTGGTCAATCAGGAGGGGCGGGTGATTGGGGCCATTGGCATTGATGTTAGTGAAGACGAACCGGAAGTGACAGGATTTATTTTTAGTATACGGGGAGTTATGATAAAAGTAAAATATGGGAATTTTATAGCGCGTTATAGGAATTTTTTATTGCTTATAGCTGGGCTGGAAGCCTATGGATCACGTCCCCAAGGGCCCTCACATTGGCCGCCAAAAGCTCCTGCCCATAGGCCGGGGAAGCCCCCCAATTTATAAAAAACTCCGTGAACCCATGTCGGGGATTCACGGAGTTTTCGGATCCTTATTTAACTGGCCCAGCCGTATGATGCAGCTCCATGGGCTTCACATTGAAGTTGGAACGGTACTCGGTCTCATGCCAGAAGATATCCTCGGCCACCAGGCACTCGGGATTGAGTTCCACACCGTCTAAGATAATCTCCTTGAACTTCTTGTAACCGGCCCGGTCAATGAGGTGCCCGCCGTGGAGATATTCCGGCTTGTAGTCCATGACCCAGGCGGAGAACTTCTGCCAGTTGCCAAGAACGGCCAGGATCACTTCCTCGGAAGCCCAGTTTAAGAACATCTTGCCGGTTCTGGGGGTCTGGCGTCCGGTACGGCCGCCTAAAATCACCCGGTACAGAGGCTTCTCCCGGCGTGTCCAGGCGCTGGTGGGACAGGCCCTTACGCATTCGCCGCAGCCCACGCAGCAGCAGGGATCCTTCTCGATCTTGCCGGTGGCTTCATTTAAGGAAAGCACGCGGGTAGCGCCGTGCTCGCAGGCCCTTGCACAGGCCCCGCAGCCGATGCAGCGCTCCGGATGGTAGTCGATCTTGGAGACGCCGATGATACCGAAGTCTGCCAGATGGGCCTTGTTGCAGTCGTTGGGACATCCGGAGATGTTGATCTTGATATGGTAGTGGCTGGGGAAGATGATAGGCTCGATCTTCCGGGCCAGCTCATAGGTGTTGATGTTGGCGCAGATACAGTGGTGGTTGCCGATGCAGCCGGTGATGTTGCGGGCGCCGATGGTGGGATAGCCGCTCTCGCGGTTCCATTCCTGCTTTTCTCCGGCAACAATGTCCATATCCACCGCACAGAGTTCCTCGTCCACTTCCTTGATATAGTCCTCCAGGTATTTGTTGACGGCCGGGATATCCGCGTATTTGATGCCGGGGATATCGAAGGTCTGGCGTGTTCCGAAGTGGAAATTGCCGTCGCCCCAGGTATCTGCAATGTATTTTACGTTCTCTAAGTATTTTGCCGCAACCATACCGCCGGGCACACGCATCTGTAGCATGAATTCACCGGGAACCTTGGACTGGCGGAAGCAGTTGATACGCATTTTCTTTACATTAATATCATGATTCATGGTCTCTCCTCCTTAATCTACCAGCGTTTTGGCCTTGGTATAGTTGAACACCGGCCCGTCCAGACAGACATAGGTCTCGTCGATCCGGCAGTGGCCGCATTTTCCAACGGCGCAGGACATCTTCCGCTCAAAGCTCATCCAGATCTTATCCTCCGGTACGCCGCATTTTACCAGCTCGAGGCCGGTGAACTTCATCATGGGAGGCGGTCCTACCACAACCACGGCATAATTGTCCCCGAAAGCGTCAAAGGGGATCTCCTTCACGAACTCGGTAACAAATCCGGTCCGCCAGCCCTCCTTGGCGTCGGTATCCAGGGCATAGGTGGTGTGGAACTTATTTTTCCATCTGTCCAGCTCCGGACGGAATACGATGCCGTCCTCATTCTTAAAGCCGCAGATCAGATGGATGTCCCGGGCGAAATCCTCCTGGTCGTAGAGGAAGTTCAGCATGGAGCGCACCGGAGCCAGACCGGTTCCACCGGTGATGACCACCAGGTTCTTCCCCTCAAAAGCGCTAAGGGGCCAGCCCTTGCCGTAGGGCCCGCGCAGGAACAGAATGTCCCCGGCTTCCTTCTGGAAAATAACGTCGGTTACCTTGCCCACGGAACGGATGGTGAATTCCAGCCAGTTGTCGCCCTGGTTGGACACGGAAATGGGAGCCTCGCCGATCTTGGGAATGGACAATTGCATAAACTGGCCGTGCTCCGGCTTTGCGTCGGATTCCACACGGAAGGTCCACTCGTGGGTGCTCTCCTTCTTGACATTTAAAATTTTACAAGGCTTTGGTTGTACATGGTTTGTCATCATTTGTCACCTCCCTGATTCAAAGACTCCTTAATCTCCAAAACGGCCTGGTTCATCTTGTTCAAGGTTGCCGAGATGGAGATGAACTCCGGACATCTATGGGTGCAGCGTCCGCATCCCACACACATATGGGAATCCTCGAAGCGTGCTTTGTAATCATGGAACTTATGCATCATCTTGTAGCGCATCCGGGCGGCGGCAGTGGAGCGGAATTCCTTCTGCTGGGCCATCTGGTCAAAGCCCGCGATCTGGCAGGAGGCCGTCACTCTGCGGCGTTCGCCTACCTCTGGGTTGTCCCCGTAAATGATATCCCGTGTTGTAAAGCAGGTACAGGTGGAGCAGGCAACGGTACAGCTTCCGCAGGAAATGCAGCGCGCATTGTACTCATCCCACATGGGATGGTTCTTCAACGCCTGGCGGACCTTGGGATCAGACAGGTCCGGAATGGTCACCTCCAACTGGTTTTTCTCAACAAACTCCGGTTCGTAGTCACTTCCCGCAACGCCATCAAAATATGTACCAAAGGATTCGTCGGCAACCTTCACCAGGATTCCGTCCTCGCTGAACTTAAAGGCCAGAGCGTAGTTGTCGGTCTTGTTGGTGTTCATGGACACGCAGAAGCAGGTGTCGTCCCCGCCGTTACACTCCATGAGGGCAAATTTTACCCGGTCCAGCATCCGCTTGTAGTAAATGTCCTCGTAGCCGCCGTTCGTAAGATAGATCTTCTCCTGCACCTTCTGGGCCGCGATATCGCAGGGGCGGGCAAAGATCAGGATGGGCTTCTCGGAAACCTTGCTGGCACGGTATTCATCCTCAGTAAAATAGAAGATGGCCTGCTGAATGGGGGTTAATACCTCCTTGGCCGGATAGTCCGACTTCACCTGCCAGACGATCTCATCCATGCGGCTGACGCGGTCGTACTGGATCGTGTCGACCTCAGAATAACGCCCCGCATTTACATGGCGCTTGGGCGCGTAGATCTGATAGGTCTCCGCCAGCTTGTCGAAAACGGTCTGGGCATTCTCCCATGTCATTTGAAAACCCATTTTCATACCTCCTTTGTATTTTTGCATTTATTTTTAGAATAGCATCCAAAAAGGAACTTTGTAAAGAAGAATTTCTTTATAGAACTATTAAAATTTATTATAATCCGGTTGTGAGGAAACAAAGTGTAGCAAAAGCGGAGGCCTTCTTTTTTAAATTTTATTATAATGTGATTATGTAGTTTATGCTACACGACGAAACGACATAGTTCGAGTATAATAGGGTTACCAAAAAAAGAACGAAAAATAAAATAAAGGAGGATGATTTTATGCGCGCTTTGGAAAAAGGCGTCCGCTGGATTGCAAATTTCCTGGCATTTTTTTCCATCATATCTACCGCGGGAATGATGCTGATCTCCGTGGCGGACGTAATCATGCGTAAGATCTTCAATTCCCCCATCGTCGGGGCTTCGGAGCTGGTGACGATGCTGAATGTGGGTACGATTCTTGCGCTGGGCTTAGGATGCCTCACTGGTGAAAACATTTCGGTGGATTTCGTGATGAACAAGTTCCCCAGGAAGTTCCAGCATGTGGTGCAGCTTCTGATTTATCTGATTACCATTGTTATTTTTGGACTGATTATCTGGAGAGGAATCCTGGCGGCCATGGATTCCAAGAGCAAGAACTATGTGTTTTCCTTATTAAAGGTTCCCCAGTGGCCCTTTATCCTGGTGATGGTATTAAGCTTTGTGGGAGGCATCATCGCCACGGTCTGGATGGAAGTGAAGGAGGTCGGCATGCTGATCGGGAAGCTGCCGCCGGAGCTTACCGAAGGAAAGGAGGGTGAAAAATGAGTCCTGAATTGCTTGGCGTATTGGGTATTCTTCTGCTTTTTGTATTCCTGGTGCTCCGCATGTGGGTGGGCGTTGCCATGACCCTGGTGGGGATGCTGGGGCTGATTTTAATCCGGGGCGGCACACAGGCGTTGACGGTTGTGGGTACCACGCCCTTTACCACGGTGGCAAACTACAGTCTGACGGTGATTCCCATGTTTGTGCTGATGGGGCTGATCATTTCGGAATCCGGCATGGGATCCGGACTGTTCGGCACGGCGAACGCCTTTATCGGTCATCACCGGGGCGGCCTTGCTTCCGCAACAGTGGTTGCATCCGGCCTGCTGGGAGCGATCACCGGTTCCCATATGGCGGGTACCATCATTATGAGCAAGATTGCGCTTCCGGAAATGCGCCGCTATAAGTATAATGACGAGCTGGCCTGCGGCTCCATCGCCGGCGGGGCGCCCCTGGCCATTATTATCCCGCCCAGTATCCCCATGATTATGTACGGGATTCTGGCAGAGGAAAACATTGGCAGGCTGTTTATGGCCGGCGTAGTGCCCGGGATCATTCTGGTGGTGATTTTTGTGGTGCTGGTCTCTGTGATCTCCCGGATCAAGCCGGATTACGGCCCGGCGGGAGAGAAGGTTGGCTGGAAGGACCGGCTGGGATCCTTAAAGGGCGTATGGCCCATGGTGGTATTATTCCTTCTGGTATTGGGCGGAATTTACGGCGGCTGGTTTACGGTGACGGAATCCGGCGCGGTGGGGGCCTTTGGCGCTCTGGTGATCGGTCTGATCGCCCGGAAGCTGGATCTGAAGGGAATTGTCCGCTGTTTTGTGAATACGGCGAAGCTTACCGGCACGATTTTGCTGATGATGATCGGAACCAATGTGTTTATCGCCTTTATTTCCATGAGCAAGCTGCCCTTCTTACTGACAAGGACGGTAACCAGCATGAATGTCCCCATCGGAGTCATCCTGCTTCTGGTAGCGCTCCTTTATATTGTACTTGGTATGTTTATGCCAGATAATCCCATGATTATGCTGACCGTGCCGATCCTTCATCCCATCATGGTGGCAGGCCTTGGCATGGACGGTACCTGGTTTGGAATTTTTGTGGTATTGATGACGGCCTTGGGATCCATCACCCCGCCGGTGGGTATGGTGGTATTCCTGCTGGGAGGCTTAAGCAAGGTGGATGTGGCCAGGATCTTCAAGGGTGTGCTTCCCTTTGTGGCCGGCCTGGTGCTACTGATCCTTCTGATCTGTATTTTCCCGGGGATCGTTACCTGGCTGCCCAATCTGATGTAGATATCGATAAGATGTGTTGCTTCCATCCGGGGCAGCCCATCGTCCGGCTTTGCCGGGATAAAATAGTGTAACCTTGTAACTAGCAAAAAATTATCAAATGGAGGTAAGTTTATGAAGAAGAAAATGGCTCTTTTACTGGCAAGTGTAATGGTGATCGGCGCCCTGGCGGCCTGTGGCGGCGACGGCGGCAAGGATACGCCTGCGTCCGGGGACAATAATGGCCAGACAGAGGATCAGGCTCCTGCCGGGGATGAGACGCCGGGCGGAGATGAGACGCAGGACGGGGATCAGGCACAGGCTCCCGCCGGGGATGTGAACTGGGACGAGATCGAGCCCATCGAGCTGATCGTGTCTTCCACCAAGACGGAAGCGGCGGATGCCGCCCTGGTGGCGTTTGCAGACCGTATTACAGAGCGGACGCAGGGCAAGGTGACCTTCTCCTTTTTCTGGGGCGGTTCCCTGGTGAAAGCCAATGAAGTGGTGGATGCCCTTCAGGTAGGTACCTGCGATATGGCACAGGTGAATTTTTCCAATTTTGAAAACCTGTTTCCCATGAACTGTAATGTACTGGCAGTGCCCTTTATGGGAATGAACACCAATACCACGGAGGTTTATGAACAGCTTCTGGCAAAATATCCGGAATTGCAGGCAGAGCTGGATAATAACGGCGTGCATCTGTGCAGCTATAGTATGACGGCTCCCTACAACCTGTACATCAATTCCGACGCGGAGATCAAGACGCCGGAGGATCTGTCTGGAAAGAAGGTGATCTGCCTTCAGATGAACGTGATGGAATTCTTAACCAGTGTCAACTGCGCACCGGTGCAGGCAGGATTTGCGGATTTCTTTACCTCCATCCAGGGTGGTGTGGCCGATGGTATCATTACCCATGGCGGTCCCGTCAACCAGCAGGGGATCACAGACGAGATCAACCAGGAGATTATTTTTGGCGAAAACAGCGGTCTTTATGTGGAAACCGTTGCTTACTGCATGAGCAAGGACAAATGGGAATCCCTGCCGGCAGAGGTACAGCAGGTGTTTGAGGAAGAGGGCGTGGGCCTTCATGCAGACGATCAGGCGGTAATGAATAACCACAATGTGAAGCAGAAGGAAGCGGCAGAAGCTGCAGGCCATCGTTACTGGGAGATGACCGAGGAGGAGATGAAGCCCTGGAAGGACGCCATGGAGCCCTTTATCCAGTCAAAGCTTGACGAGATCGGCGCTCTGCCGGGCTGTGAGAAGTTCCAGGAGATCTATGAGGATGCCTTATCCATGATCGAGGCGGCAAAGTAGGATTTTAGTGGAAATACAATCGCAGGGTTACATAAAATAGCAAAGGGGGACGTCCCAAGGGGCGTCTCTCTTTGCTATAATAAATTGCAGGGAAATAATGATGGGCCTTTCAGCAGGAAGGAAATATGTTTTTTACCAGAAGTCCCACTGCTTTGGCCCGGTATTCCGGATCCGGTTCCCAGGAATCGTCTGCCATCAATTCCTGGATCAGTTCCTGAACGGTATATTCATCTTTGTGTGTTGTATCGCTCTTTTCCGGTTTTTCATTCTTCATCGCTATGCCCTTCCTTTCGCCAGTTCATTTACAAATTCCCATACCTCGCGGACTACCTCTGGTTTCGCATCGCCCGGAGAGTACAGCGGCATATCCTGATAGAACAGAAATCCGCCGCCGGGCGCAAGCGCATCAAACATCCGCTTGAGATAATCAAAACATTGCTGACGGTTATAGTGCATCAGCATGGTAGTACGTATCCCCGTGCATAGCGCCTGATAACCGCCGATCCGTTGATGGGCTTCCAGGGGATCGTCCGTATCCAGTTGGATGATCAGACTGCCTTTCGGAAACTCTTTGAACCGTTCTATGGTGTGGAG
>CATJBQ010000258.1 GCA_949738465.1 uncultured Lachnospiraceae bacterium | reverse complement strand
TACCCCTTCTCAGCCACATAATCGCTTAAGAGCCCGTACAGGGCGTCGTTGCTGTAATCCTCCTGGGCCTCCAAAAGGGGCAGCACATCCTTCAAAACCACCAGAGAGGTCTCCGGCGTAGTCTTCATCTTCTTGTGGGCATACATGGCGCAAGGATACTCCGGCACCGCCTCAAAGAAGTCAATGTGGTCCGCAATATCCGCAAATACCTCGATCCGCGTCTTCACCAGCGCGGCGATCTTCCTTAAGTCAAAATCCTTGTGGACCACCGCTCTGATGTAATCCTCTGCCATCTCATAAAAGGCGTCAAAATCCATGGCCTTTAAATATTCCCCGTTCATCCAGCGCAGCTTTACGATATCAAAGACCGCCGGTGATTTGCTGATCCTGCGGTAATCGAAATTCTCAATCAGCTCCGGTAAACTGTAAATCTCCCGGTTCTCCTCCGGACTCCAGCCCAGCAGCGCAATGTAGTTCACCACCGCCTCCGGCAAAAAGCCCTGCATAAGAAGGTCCTCGAAGGAGGAATGGCCGCTGCGCTTGGAAAGCTTCTTGTGATTCTCGTCGGTAATCAGCGGCAGGTGCACATAGATGGGCACCTCCCAGCCAAAGGCCTCGTAAAGGCGCACATACTTGGGGGAGGAGGACAGATATTCGTTGCCCCGCACCACATGGGTGATGTTCATGGTATGGTCGTCCACCACATTGGCAAAATTGTAGGTGGGATAGCCGTCGGACTTGATCAGAATCATGTCGTCCAGCTCGGAATTGGGCACAGTGATATCCCCGTACAGCTCGTCATGGAAGGTGGTGACGCCCTCCGTGGGGTTATTCTGGCGGATCACATAGGGCTTGCCCGCCGCCAGATTGGCCTCGATCTCCTCCTTGGACAGGTGCAGGCAGCGCTTATCATAAACCGTGATCTCCTTGCCCTCCACCACCTCGTTCTTCAGAGAGGACAGACGTTCCTTATCGCAGAAGCAATAGTAGGCCTCCCCCTTCTCAATGAGCTTCCTGGCATATTCCAGATAAATGCCGGTATTCATCCGCTTGCTCTGGACATAAGGCCCATATCCTCCGTCCTTGTCCGGCCCCTCGTCGTGGTCAAGGCCCGCCTTCTCAAGGGTCCGGTAAATGATCTCCGTGGCCCCTTCCATAAAACGCTCCTGGTCCGTATCCTCAATACGCAGCATAAAATCCCCGCCCGCGTGCTTCGCAATCAGAAATTCATACAACGCAGACCGCAGATTCCCCACATGCATCTTGCCGGTGGGGCTGGGCGCATAGCGTGTTCTCACTTTACTCATGGCTTTCTCCTTTAAATATAATTCTGTTTTAATATTCAGCCTTCCTTTACTATCCAAAAGGCCTTCTGGCATTTCCTACCACTACCGCTCATTATATAACAACTTGTCAAATACTGTCAACAGAAAAAACGGCAGGAAGCATCCTTCCCACCGTTTATCCCGTTTATCCCGTTAATCCAGCTCGATCTTGCGAAGCTCCTTGGCCGGCATATGGCTGGTGGAATTTTTCACAATCTTATCCACCTCCACCTTGGCCTTGGGCACCGGGATGATGGTGCCGGCTCCCGCCACGCAGCCGCCGGGACAGCCCATGCCCTCGATCAGATAGCCGTTCCGCTTCCCGGCCTTGGCCAGCGCCAGGATCTTACGGCACTCCTCTAAGCCCTCCACATGCTCGATCTTCACTTCCACCTCCGGATAATACTCATGGATGCAGTTCTCGATGGCATTGGCCACGCCGCCGGCCACCGCATAGCCCCGGCCCGCGCCGGTAGCGTCATGCATGGAAGCATCCCCCGGCGTATTCTGGGGATCGATGCCCTTGGCCTCGAACATGGCGGAAAGCTCCTCGAAGGTAATCACAAAATCTACGTCGCTGCGGACGGTGGTCCGCATGGCCTCCAGCTTCTTGGCGGCACAGGGCCCGATGAACACAACATGGGCGTTGGGGTGCTTTTTCTTGATGCTGCGGGCCGTGGCCACCATGGGCGTCAGCTCCGAGGAAACGCTCCCCACAATGTCCGGAAGCTGCCGCTTGGCCAGCACGGACCAGGCCGGACAGCAGGAGGTCAGAAGGAAAGGCAGCTCACCGTTTACCACATGGTACGCATAGTGGTGCGCCTCGGAAACGGCTCCGATATCGGCTCCCAAAGCCACCTCGTAGACCTCGGAGAAACCCAGCTCCAAAAGGGCCGCCTTCACATTCCTGGGAGTGGCGTCGGAGCCGAACTGCCCCACAAAGGCTGGCGCAATCTCGGCAATGACCTCCCCGCCCTCCTTCATACAGCGGATGAGCTGGAAGATCTGGGACTTGTCGGCAATGGCCCCAAAAGGACAGCTCACCATACACATGCCGCAGGAAACACATTTCTCCGTATTGATGGTGGCACGCCCGTGCTTGTCAGTCTCGATGGCATTCACGCCGCAGGCCTTGGAACAGGGGCGCTCCTTCTTGGCAATGGCGTCGTAGGGGCAGGCCGCCTTGCACTTCCCGCAATGGACGCATTTCTCCTGATCGATGACGGCGGCTCCGTCCACCTGGGTGATGGCGCCTCTGGGACAGACCTCCATACAGGGATGGGCCAGACAGCCCTCGCACTGGTTGGTCACTAAGTACTTGTTGTCGTCACAGAAATTACAGGCCGAAGGGATCACCTGCATCAAGGGCGGCTCATAATATTTCTCGGAAATATTGCTCTCCTCCAGGCCGTCGGTGATATGTACCGGCTTATCCTCCGGCCGCAGGGACATGCCCATGGCCAGCCGTACGCGCTCCGACGCAATGGCCCGCTCCCGGTAGATGCTGTCCCGAAACCGGGGGGCATCGCCCGGCGTCACCCGGTAGGGAATGGCCTCAATGTCGTTGTTCACATGCTCCGATTCATAGGCTACCTTGGCAACCTCCGTAAAAATCTGTTTCCGAAGCTTTGAAACCGGTGTGTCCAGTCCTCTCATAAAATCTCCTCCTGCCGCAGACATTCCTGCAAAAATTTTAGATTGTTAATTTTTTAACATTCATTTCGTACTTAATGTAGCACACTCCCCGCCCGGATGCAACAACAAACTGCCGTGTATCGCAAGAAATACACAACCATCCTCCGGCCACACAAAAACCGGCGTACATCCGGCATTTTACAATAACAGCCGCCCTACCTGGTATACCAGCACCGCTGCCCCCCAGGCCACCAATAATTGAAACAGGATCAGCTTCAGGGTAAAGGCCAGCGAGCGGGTCTCCCGGCGGATGACGCCGATGGTGGCAGCGCAGGGCACATACAGCAGGCAGAACAGCATCAGGCAGTATGCGTTCAGGGCGCCAAAGCCGTAAGCTGCCAATTGTTCCGTCAGGGCCGTCATCCCCTGGGGCGAATTCACATTGCTGATGCCGAACAGCACACAGAAGCTGGACACCACCACCTCTTTAGCGGAAATGCCGGAAATCAGCGCCACGGCAATCTGCCACATGCCAAGCCCTGCCGGCCGAAGGACCGGCTCTAAGACACGCCCCACCATGGCTCCGAAGCTCTCCGATACGTCCTCCACCATCCCGCTGCTTCCGAAATGCAGAAGAAACCAGATGATAATGGAAGCCACAAAAATGGTGGTTCCGGCCTTGGTCAGATAATCCTTCACCTTTCCCCACACATAAATGGCGATGGTACGGCCGTTTGGCGTCTTATACTCCGGCAGCTCGATGAGCAGGACATTCTCACTCTCCTTCCTGTCCAGACGGTGGGCAATGTAGGCCACCAGGACCGCCACGCACAGGCCGGTCACATACATGGACAAAGCCGCCAGAATTTTAAATTTTCCAAAAAACATCCCCGCAAACAGCACATACACCGGAAGCCTTGCCGAGCAGGACATAAACGGCGTCACCAGGATCGTCCTTCTCCTGTCCCGCTCCTTTTCCAGGGCCCTTGTGGCCATGATGGCCGGAACCGTACAGCCGAAGCCCAGCACCATGGGCAGAAACGCCTTGCCGGACAGGCCCAGACGCCCCATCAGGCCGTCCATCACATAGGCAACCCGGGCCATGTAGCCGCTGTCCTCCAGGAAAGCCAGAGCCAGGAACAGGATGAAAATATTGGGCAGAAAGGTCAGAATGCCGCCCACACCGGCGACGATGCCGTCCACCACCAGGGAGGTCAGCCATCCTGCCACCGCCACCCGCTCCAGAAGTCCCTGCACAGCGCCGGAGAAGGCGTCCAGTCCCAGTTCAAAAAAGCCCTTCAGAAAATCCCCCACCGCAAAGGTCAGGAAAAATACCAGAGCCATCACCACAAAAAAGATGGGCATCCCCCATACGGGATGGGTCAGCACCCCGTCCACCTTATCGGTAAAAGCCATTTTCTTATCCTTATAAAACAGAGTCTCCTCGATGATCTCCTCAATGTAAGCATATTTCTGGTTGGTGAACTCCTGTTCGTAGCTTCTATCCAGAACCTCCGGCAGATCGACGGGATGCTCCTCCACCTGCTCCTCATCCTGGACCAGCAGCTTGATGGCATGCCAGCGGGCGTTGATGATCTCGGGCTCCTGCTCCTTCAACACCTGCTCCAGCCGGGCGATCCGCCCCTCTAAGTCCTCACTGTATTCCACCACCCTGGGGGAATGCTTCTCCTCATAGTGATGGACCACCGCATGCATCAGCACGTCCAGACCGGTGCGCTTCCGGGCAGAAACCGGCACAACCGGAATCCCGCCCAGCAGCTCCGGCAGCCGGTGCAGGTCGATCTCCATCCCCCGCTCCTCCACAATATCCATCATATTCAAAGCCAGAATCACTGGCTTGCCCAGCTCTAAAAGCTGCAATGTCAGGTACAGGTTCCGCTCTAAGGCCGAGGCATCCACCACATTGATGATGACGTCGATGTCATCCTCCATGATACAGCGCCGGGTCACCTTTTCCTCAATGGAATAGGAAGTCAGACTGTAAAGCCCCGGCAGGTCCGTCAGCTTCAGCTTCTGCCCCTTGTAGCGGGCCTCCCCCTCCTTCTTCTCCACCGTCACCCCCGGCCAGTTGGCCACCTTCAGATTGGCCCCGGTATAGGCATTAAAAAGCGTCGTCTTGCCGCAGTTGGGATTGCCGGCAAACCCTACATTAATGGTGTCCTCATGCATGCTCTCCCGCCTCCTGCCCTTCTACTGCTGTTTCCTCTCCTGCCTTCTCCACAAAAATCCCACCGGCAATCATGGGGCCGATGGCCCAGCGGGTTCCCCGTACCTTGATGATACATGTTCCGTTCTTCTTGCGGTTCATCAACATAAGCTTCGTTCCCGGAATGATCCCAAGGGCCTCTAAACGCCGCAGGATGTGCTCCTGGATCGTGATTTTCTGTACCATATATTTTTCCTGTAATGTTCCTTCCAGGACTGTCATTTGTTCGTCACTCCTAACCAATCTTAGCATCATCTGACTATCTTATTATAATTCCAGGATGTCAGAATGTCAATGTTTTTTCACCAGAAATCACCCTTTGCAGATTTTATCATAAACTATAGCATACTTAATATAGAAAGGAAAGAGATTTATGCAAAATTGCGGCTGCGCACAGCAGAATCCTATGGTGCAGAACTGCCACCAGCAATACAACCTTGAAAATATGCCGCTGGCCATGGCCTATGTACCCTGGCAGCATTTTCACCAGGTCTATGAGCCGGATAAGGCTTTATCCTACGGAACAATTTTTCCGGAGCTGAACAAACCATTTTTAGGAAAGCGAGGTGTCCTTCGATGATGACGAACCAGAATCAGATGGAGCGCTACAAGCTGTATCAGTGGATCCACATGGTCAGCTTTGCGGTCAACGACATTACCCTTTACCTTGACACCCATCCGGAGGATCAGGAAGCCATGGAATATTTCAATCATTTCAAGGAGCTCCGGATGCAGGCTTTAAATGAATACGCCTGCCAGTACGGCCCGCTGACCATTGATACCGCATCCCCCCAGGGGAAATGGCTCTGGTCCACACAGCCCATGCCATGGGAAGGAGGTTGTTTCTAATCTATGTGGAATTATGAAAAACGTTTGCAATACCCGGTGAATATCACCCAGACCAACCCGCAGATGGCCCAGGTCATCATCAGCCAGTTCGGCGGCCCCGACGGGGAGCTGGCCGCCTCCATGCGCTACCTCTCC
>CATJBQ010000257.1 GCA_949738465.1 uncultured Lachnospiraceae bacterium | reverse complement strand
TAAATGTATATGATATTAGTAAGAAGGGCAATAGCGACTATTCGCCAAAAGATACCTTTGAGTTTACTTTTTATGCTTCCGGGAAGTATTATATCCGGTTTAATGCCGGGTATACAAATGCAGCCGGCCAGTTCACTTATTTAGACACGGGGGCATATGATAGAGGGATCGTATTAGAGATCAATGATCCTGCCTACCCTTCCGTAGAGGAGATAACAGCCCGGATTGTCGGAGAGTGCCAGGCCGTTTGTTCTACGGATTTTGACAAGGCAGTGTGGCTGAACGACTGGGTGGTTGACAACTGCAGTTATGACAACGAGCTTAAATATTGTTCCGCAGAAGGGGCGCTGCCAAGGGGTACCGGTACCTGTGAGGCATATCACAGGGCGTATGTGATGCTTTTGAATAAGGCCGGGATTGCTACCGGCAGAATCACGGGGAACGGACATGTATGGACGGCGGTTAAGCTGGACGGGAAATGGTATCAGGTGGATCCGACCTGGAACGATCCCGGTTATACGAATCCCAATGTTGACCTGAAGCATTTGTATTTCGGACTGAACGATGAAATCATTTCCATGGTGCATTCCGACCATAAGCCCGTTGCGGGCTATGAATCCAACTCCCTGGATAACAATTATTTTATCAAAACAGGGAAAATAGCGAAATGGGCAGACCCGCAGATCGAGGTTGTCCGGAAGCATATTGCGGCGCGGGAAACAGAGTTTAGTCTTGAAATCAAGAATGTTTATTATGCAGATGTATTATACGGACTGACAGCCCATGTCCTCACCAATACCTCCTGGTCCGAGAAGGATTTGGACATAAAGTTGCAGGCAAAGTATTGTCCGATCGACAAGCAAAATGGAACCATATCCTGCACCGTTCAATATCGGGAGATCGGGAATGTCAGCGGGGCTGTGACTGTGTACAACGGCGTGGACTACTCGGCTGTCTATGACTATAACTATTATGTAAACAAATATGCAGATATCAAGCGGGCTTATGGCACAGACACCACCAAGGCTTTGCAGCATTTTGTGAATTATGGTATGAAGGAAGGGCGTCAGGGCTGTGCCGGTTTTGACGTGAATTCCTATCGCAATGCGTATGCCGATCTAAGGCGTGCATTTGGAAGCGATTTGAAGTCCTATTATATGCATTATATCAGGAATGGCAAGCGGGAAGGACGCATAGCAACCGGGTGCACGACGCTGCGGGGAGCCATTACTACGTACAATGGCGTGGACTATTCGCCGGTTTATGATTACCATTATTATATAAGTAAGTATGCGGATATTAAGCGTGCTTTCGGTGCGGATGACAGCAAGGTGCTGCATCATTTTGTGAATTACGGTATGAAGGAAGGGCGTCAGGGCTGTGCTGATTTTGACGTGAATTCCTATCGCAATGCGTATGCCGATTTAAGGGGAGCATTTGGGAGCGATTTGAAGTCCTATTATTTGCATTATATCAGGAATGGTAAGCGGGAAGGACGCACAGCAACCGGGTGCACGACGCTGCGGGGAGCCGTTACAAAATACAATGGTGTGGATTATTCCGCGGTATATGATTTTAATTATTATACCAGTAAATATCCCGATATTAAAGCTGCTTATAAAACGGATGATGTTGCCGTGCTAAGGCATTTTGTAAATTTCGGGATGCGGGAGGGCCGTCAGGGCAGCAAGGATTTTGACGTTCAATCCTATAAAAATCAATATGCGGATTTACGGAGGGTATATGGTACCAACCTGAAGTCATACTATGAGCATTATGTAAAATATGGACGGAAAGAAGGCCGTAAAGGAACCGGCTGTACTACGGTACAGGGGGCGGCTACCGTGTATAAGGGAGTCGATTATAAGCTGGTATATGATTATGCTTATTACACCAGTATGAATCCCGATATCAAAAGAGCCTATGGGAATGACGACCAGGCGGCGTTAGCCCATTTCGTAAATTATGGAATGCGGGAAGGCCGCTG
Organism: uncultured Lachnospiraceae bacterium; assembly: GCA_949738465.1. Classification (GTDB taxonomy): domain Bacteria; phylum Bacillota; class Clostridia; order Lachnospirales; family Lachnospiraceae; genus 14-2. Next base: position 4,189 of record CATJBQ010000257.1, on the reverse strand, counting down.
TGCCAAGGCGGACTTCAATGTCCGGGTTTATCGGAGCAAATACGGGGATTTGAACCGGGCCTATGGCGATAATCTGCAAAAATATTTTGAACATTATATGTATTTTGGATTTAAGGAAGGACGTAAGGCGATTTAGTGGGCCGCTGCCTTGTGAAAACAATCACAGGGCAGCGGTCATTACATTTTGTGGCTCTAATAAGAACGGTCCGGGTTCAAATACTTTTGAACCTGCGCCATCGCGTTTTCCGTAACCAGCATAGCCTCGCTTTCCTCGCTGGGCAGCGTATCGCTTGTGGTCATGCAATAAGCAAAATATCCCTTCCCGGTATCAAACAGCAGGCTGAACTGCGGGCTGTCCCGTTCAAAGGCTTTTTGAAACTGTTCATAGGTCAGTAGTTGTTCCTGGAACCCGGCCGATGCCAGGGATGGAAAATGTTTCTTTATACGTTCTACAAACTGCTTTGCCGTATATCTTGCCACCTGCATCAGCATAACGCTGATGGCTTTTGACTTTGTCTTTATGACACAGCCTAAGGTGCTGATGATCAGTTCCTCCTCAAAAACCAGGAGAAATTCCCAGCTTTTTCCTTCTTCTGTGGTGTAAACCAGGCGGAGGTAAATGCAGTCCCCAAAGGCTTCGCCATGATAACAGTTGTTGATCAGCCGTGAGTCAAGCTGGAACATACTGTTCAACTGGCTGATGATGGTCTGCCCCATAATTGCCTGTTCTTCCTCCGGCAGAAGATGATCCCATTGCTTTATGGTTTCTCCGCTGACAATTGCCAGGTCTTCCGTAAGTGTGTGTCCGATCAGCCATCCCGCACATGCGCCCAGAAAATGATGAATTGAATTTTCTGAATAGTCAGTCAATTTTAATTCCTGTTCCAGGGCGGGCAGTGTGATTTCACGGAAATTATAATGGATGCGTTTATGCATCTTAAGCCCGGGATAATGAATCGAGGCCATATAGTTTTCTTCATCGTGAAAATGCTCAAGGGTATGGTCCTTAAAATATTTTATGGCTTCCTGACAAACCCATTGGCTTTTTTCCTCCACTTGTCCCAAATAAAAAAGCCGGTTGAGTATGCGGAACAGCTTTTGATGCTGCTTGTCAATGAGATCTACTCCTATATTGTACCGGTTATTCCATACAAATTGATTTTCCATAGTTTCGCTTCCTTCTATCAATACTGGCTATCTGGTATCATACAGCAGGAAAATTCACTCCTCTGTTTCTTATGCCAGTACTATATTTTATGAAACAAGGATGGGAAGTGTGCCTGGGGATCCCGGGAAAATAGCCGGAAGGACATCCTGATGAAAAAGATTGTGAATTTCGATACAGTTTGTTATAATAGCGGTAGAGATCAATGTTCAGACAAATAGATAAAACGATCTGCCTGTGACAGATGGAGGATGAATCGGATGGATATGAGCTTAAATGTGTCTCTGGCACAAAAACAGGTTATTTCGCAGAATATGATACAGTCGATGAATATTTTACAGATGAGCGCGGTGGAGCTGGAAGAATACCTGGAGAACCTTTCACTGGAGAACCCGGTGATCGAGCTGGCAGAGCCGGAAGAATCAGACCGGCATCAGACGGATCTGCAGAGGAAGCTGGAATGGCTGGAGTCCACGGATTCCCAGAACCGCGTGTATTATCAGCAGGATCAGGAGGAAGAATTTCTGCCGGATCTTCGGGGCAATGAAGAACGGCTTGACGATTATCTCCTGTCTCAGATTATTTTAAACGGTTATTCCGAACAGGAATATGAGGTGATTGCATATATCATTCAGTCCCTGGATGAACGGGGCTATTTTACCGACGGGGTTTCGCAGGTGGCAGGGCGCTTCGGCGTGACGGAAGCTTTTGTGGAGGAGATGCTTCATGAGGTGCAGAAGCTGGATCCGGTGGGCGTTGGGGCCAGGAATGCCAGCGAGTGTCTGCTGCTGCAGCTTCTGGCCAGGAAGGACAAATGTCCGCTGGCTGAGACAATTGTATCGGCATATCTTGCGGAGCTGGCGAAAAACCACCTTCCCGACATTGCGCAGAAGACCCATAGCAGCCTGAAGGAGGTAACGGCGGCCTGTGAGGTGATCCGTTCCCTGAATCCCAAGCCGGGCAGCTCCTTCAGCGACCGGGAAAACCTTAGGTACATCAGCCCGGACGTGATTGTGATCAAGACGGCAAAGGGCTTTGAGATTCTGGTGAATGAATATCAGTATCCCAGATTTACCGTGAGCGAGTATTATGCCCAGATGCTTGCGCATACGGAGGATCAGGAGGCGAAGCAGTATCTGCAGGAGAAGATGGCCCAGGCAAAATGGGTGTCCGACTGCATCAGCCACCGTTCCGCCACCCTGTCCAATGTCATGCGGGTTCTGGTGGACTGGCAGCAGGCATTTTTCCAGAACGGCAAGGGCTACCGCAGGCCTATGAAGCTGTCCGATATTGCAGAGAGCCTTGGAGTGCATGAGTCTACCATCAGCCGGGCGATGAAAGGAAAATATCTGCAATGCGCCTGGGGGATTTTCCCGCTGAACTATTTTCTGGCGTCAGCGGCGGTGAAGACACGCGGCGCACGGGAAGATGCGCCGGAGGGGCAGGAGAAGACCACGGACCACATCAAGCAGTTGATTCGGGAGCTGATCGACGGGGAGGATAAGAAGAAGCCCTACAGCGACCAGGCGATCGCGGAGAAACTTATGGAGCGCCAGATCGTGATTTTCAGGCGGACGGTTAATAAATACCGCCAGGAGATGAACATACCGGATAAAACAGGACGCAGGTCCTGGGAAGCGTAAAACTTACAGCGCCGTCCAACAGGGCGGCGCTGTTTTATCATTAACGCTTAATGGAGAGGCCATACTGCTTCAGTTTCCGGGAGACGGTGGAGATGTCCACCTCCAGGATCTGGCTGGCCTCCTAGAGGTTCTTCACGTCCTTGATGGTGTTCTTGAGAAATTCCTTTTCGTATGCGGACACAGCTTCGTTCAGCGAAAGATTCTGTGACAGCTCCACATAGGCGTTGCTGGAATCCATTTCGAAAATACCGTACAGCAGGGAGGCGACGATCTGGGGCATATCGGCGCAGCAGACTGTCAGGTACTCCATAATATTTCGCAATTCGCGGGTATTGCCTGGCCAGGAATAATTGACCAGGACCTCCATATTTTCCTCCGATAACTGCAGGCTGCGTTCATAGCGCCGGGAGAAGATCTCTTGATAATGGCGGCACAGCAGGGGAATGTCCTCCTTCCGCTCCCACAGAGGCGGCACGTTGATGGGGATCACATGCAGCCGGTAATAGAGGTCGCTACGGAAGGAACCCTCGGCGATCTTAGCATTCAGGTTACCTAAAAGCAGGGCGCCGTTGTTGGCAGCCTCGAAAAGTCCCTTTTTTCCGCTGGAGCCGGTGCTGGAGAAAGCGACCTTCTCGTAGCCAAAGAGCTCCGATTCCAGAATTTCACATTTTTAAAAGAAGGGCCGATCCTTTTTTCCATTTCGCCCAGCAGGGCAGTGCGGAAGGCATATCGTAGGAAGGTGTAGTTGAAATGTCTGCAATTGCGCCAGAATCCGTTATCACTGTAACCGCCTTCCGAAATGAGGCAGTGGATATGTGGGTTCCATTTCAGGTCCCTGCCGAAGGTATGCAGGACCATGATAAAGCCAGGAGTAAAATTCATGGACTTGTTCTGCTTGGAAAACATACGGGAAACAACACTGTTAACGGCATGGAAAAGGCAGTCAAGCAGGGTGCGGTCATCCAGGAAAAACTGTCGGAGGCGTTGGTCAATGGTAAAGACGCAGTGCCTGTGGGTGACATTGAGCAGTTTGAAGGCCATAGAGGTAGTGCGCTGCATGGCATATTTATTGCCGCAAGTAGGGCAGAAACGGCTGTGGCATCGGAAAGGGACGAACTTGAGCTTACCGCAATGAGGGCAGCCATACATAGTCCCGCCGAAGGAAGAATCACCACAATGGATCATCTTGTCGACATTTTCAATGACAGCAGGACGGGGATGGAGTTCATATAGGAGTTGTTTATAATAATCCGTAAAAATGAGTTGTAAAATGTTTTTATAATGCATAGGAACATTTTACAACAAAAGTAAGGCAAAGAAAAGCCACTTCCTTTCAAGATTGAGGGGCTAGGGGAGTTGAAGTGCCGAAGGCACTTTTTTA
>CATJBQ010000256.1 GCA_949738465.1 uncultured Lachnospiraceae bacterium | reverse complement strand
TTCCAGCGACGGCTCTCCGCATAATGGAGGTACATCCGGTAGATCTCTGCAGCGAAAAGAGCCGCCTCATCCCCGCCGGCCCCGGCACGGATCTCCACAATGACATTCTTATCATCATTGGGGTCCTTGGGCAGCAGCAGGATCTTCAGCTCCTGCTCCAGCTCCTCCATTCTGGCCCTGGCGCCACCCAGCTCCTCCTTGGCCAGCTCCCGAAGTTCCTCGTCGCTCTCCTCCTCCAGAAGCTCTAAGCTGTCCTCGATATTCAGCCTGCACTGCTTGTATTCCTTATAGGTCTCCACGATGGGAACCAGATCGCTCTGCTCCTTCATAAGCCTGCGGAAACGGTTCTGGTCATTTGCCACGTCCGGCTCCCCAAGCTCATTTAAAATTTCTTCAAAACGATGTAAGATATCTTCCAATCGATCAAACATATGTTCTTGTTACTCCTTTCTGCCGCACACCACCCGGTTCAGTCCGCTAAAATCCCGGATGACGCGCACCTGCACAAAGCCCGCCGCCTTCATCATGGCGGACACGGCCTCGCCCTGATTATAACCAATCTCAAACAGCAGATAGCCTCTGGGATTCAAAAATGTCCTGCTGTCCTTAAGAATCTTCCGGTAAAATTCCAGCCCGTCCTCACTGCCGTCCAGCGCTATCCGCGGTTCGAAATCCCTTACCTCCGGCATCAGCTTCTCCAGCTCCCCGGTGGGAATGTAGGGCGGATTGGACAGGATCATATCAAAGGTCCCGGTAAGGTTCTGAAACAAATCGCTTCTTTCCCACTCCACAGAGAGATCATTCTGCCTGGCATTCTCCTTGGCCACCAGCAGGGCCTGCTTGGAAATATCGCTGCCATAGGCCGCAATCTCCGGCACGAAATGCTTCAAGCTGATGATCACACAGCCGGTGCCGGTGCAGAGATCCAGCACGCGCATTCCCGGCTGTACCAGCCCCCTTGCCGTCTCCACCAGAAGCTCTGTATCCTGCCTGGGAATCAGCACATTGGTATTCACTTTAAAAGGAAGCCCCATAAATTCCTGTTCTCCGGTAATATACTGCAGCGGCACATGCTCGGCGCGCTTTTTCAGCAGCGCTTCGTACTCCTGCCTGAGATCCTCTCTAAGCTCCTCCTGATAATGGAGATAATAATAACTCCTGTCGATATCCGCCGCATATTCCAGCAGATACCAGGCATCCAGTGCGAACTCACCGATTCCGGCCCGCCCCAGCACCTCCTTGCCTGCGATCAGCGCCTGCTCCAATGTCATCCTTCTTCCCTCTTTCTCCTATTGTTTCATCGTACCCTCTTACGCCGGTCCCCCCTGCTGCTCCCCGCGCAGCCCGGCCACATAACTCCTCCAGTCAAATACGGCATCCACCGAGGCAATCCCCACCTCGATCATAGCGTCGTCCGGCTCCCTGGTGGTCAACGCCTGCATCCACAGACCCGGCTTACTTAAAATATTTACCACCGGATTCTCGGTGCGTCCCGCCAGGCGGATAAACTCATAGGACAGTCCCGCCACCAGAGGAATGATCAGAAGACGGATCACCAGCCGCAGAATCCTGGAATCCACCCGGATAAACAGGGTGGCAATAATACTCACAATGATCACAAAAAACAGAAAACTGGTGCCACAGCGCTTATGCTCCTTGGAGCTGATACGTACATTCTCCACCGTAAGATCCATCCCGTGCTCGATGCAGTTGATGCACTTGTGCTCCGCGCCGTGATACATAAACACCCGCTGGATGTCCTCCATCCGGGAGATCAGCACGATATACAGGATAAAGATCAAAAGCCGCAGCAGCCCCTCCAGCAGGATCACCACCGTCTCCCAGGGGATAAAACGTCCGAGAAGCAGCGACATATAATAGGGAAGCACCATAAAAATCGCAATTGCCAGCACCATGGAAAACGCCACCGTAAGCCCCATGGCGGCCTTCTCCTTTTTGGGGGAGGCATCTTCCTCCTCTTCTTCAAAAAAGGATGCCGAAAAGGTCAGCGTCCCCATCCCCAGCACCAGGGAATCCACGAAATTAATCACGCCCCGCACAATGGGCAGCTTCCGCAGCGCCTCGATCCTGCAAAAGCTCTTGTATTCTTTTTTCTCAACGACGATTGTCTGATCCGGCTTACGGACTGCCACAGCGTATAGATCCTCATTCTTCATCATTACGCCTTCCATCACAGCCTGGCCGCCAATCCCGGAATATGCCATCTCTCTCCTCCTTAGCAGCGTTCCCCGGCCACACGGCTTTCCCCTGGGCTTTGCTGACAGGAATGCTAAAAAGAGGATGCTCGCCATAAAATTCGAAACATCCTCTTATTCTCCCATAAAATGCCTACTGATTGTTCATGCCGTACTTCCGATTGAACTTGTCAATACGTCCGCGCGCCTGGGCAGCCTTCTGCTGGCCAGTGTAGAACGGATGGCACTTGGAACAGATCTCAACGTGGATATCCTTCTTCGTGGAGCCTGTTACAAAGGTATTCCCGCAGTTGCAGGTCACCGTTGCCTGATAATACTCTGGATGGATTCCTTCTCTCATGTTTTTCACCTCGCATACTATATAAAATCATATCGTGATTTTTCATATTTTGTGTTGTTTCCACTGCAAACAGCTTATTCATTGTAACATATGTTTTTCTCATATGCAAGCTATTTTTGCTATGATTTTATATTTTTTAGAATAATTTTGATTTTTTAATCATCTGCACAAATTCACGGTTGCTTCTGGTCCGCACAAACAGATTCAAAATATTCTCTACGGCGTCGTCCACCTTCATGCCGTTAATGTTGCGGCGCATGATCTCCACGGCCTCCTGCTCCTCACGGTCCAGAAGCAGATCCTCCCGGCGGGTGCCGGACTTGGTGATGTCAATGGCCGGGAATACCCGTTTTTCGGAAAGCTTGCGGTCTAAGATCAGTTCCATGTTACCGGTTCCCTTAAATTCCTCGTATACCACATCGTCCATACGGCTTCCGGTCTCCACCAGGGCCGTAGCCAGGATGGTAAGGCTTCCTCCCTCCCGCATGTTCCGGGCCGCGCCAAAGAACCGCTTGGGCATATGGAGGGCCGCCGGGTCGATACCGCCGGATAACGTACGCCCGCTGGGGGGCACGATCAGGTTGTAGGCCCGGGCCAGACGGGTGATGCTGTCCAGAAGGATCATAACGTCACGGCCATGCTCCACCAGACGGCGGGCACGCTCGATCACCATCTCCGACACACGCTTGTGATGCTCCGGCAGCTCGTCGAAGGTGGAATAGATCACCTCCACGTTCTCTCCCTCGATGGCCTCCTTGATATCGGTAACCTCCTCCGGACGCTCGTCGATCAGCAGGATGATCAGATGCATCCTGGGATAATTGCGGGTAACCGCCTTGGCCACACCCTTGAGCAGGGTGGTCTTACCAGCCTTGGGCTGGGATACGATCATTCCTCTCTGGCCCTTTCCGATGGGAGATACCAGGTCCATAATCCGCATGGCGGTATTGCTCTGGGAGGTCTCCAGCCGGATCCGCTCATTGGGGAATATGGGAGTCAGATCCTCAAAGTTGGGTCTGCTCTGGGCAACTCTGGGATGATATCCGTTGATGGTCTTAATATAAAGAAGGGCGCTGAACTTCTCCTGCATCGTCTTAACCTTCTTGTTCCCCACAATGATATCCCCGGTCTTCAGATTAAATCTGCGGATCTGGGAGGGCGATACATAAACGTCATGCTCTCCCGGCATATAATTCTCACAGCGGATAAAGCCGAAGCCGTCGGACATCACTTCCAGGATGCCGTTGGCCTCCTCCCCGCTGTCCAGTGCGGGATCGAATTCCATATTATCATCCGCAGTTGTCGAACTGGTGTTCTGTTCCTGTTCTCCATGAGTATACTGGGGCGCACGCCGCGGGGGCCTTGCCTCCTCCCTCTGGGGACGGTTGCTGCGCATAAGGGTACGTCTTCTGGGATCCTGGCCCGCGCCATTCTCCGGACGCCGCCTGGGCTCCGCGGGCGCTTCTGTGCTCTCCTCGTTCTTCTTCCCTTCTTCCGGAACATTCTCCTGGTCCTTCTTCCCTTCTTCCGCTACGGCCTCCTGCTTCTTCTCCTCCGGGGCGCTCTCCTGCTTCTTCTCTGCCGAAGGGCTTTTCCTGCCCTTCTTCTCCTCCGGGGCGCTCTCCTGCTTCTCCGCCACTATGCGCTCGTCCTCCTGAAGCATCCGCTCCACCAGCTCCTGCTTCTTCAGGCCGGACAGACTCTTCAAGCCGCGGGCCTTGGCTACCTCCCGCAATGCTGTTACCGATAAACTCTCATACTTTTCTCTCATACTCTGCTCCTTTTTACTATATCTACGCCATACCTATCCTATGGAAATCTTGTCTGAAATGACATTGATACTTGTCTTAGTACTGGTATTATACACCATTACCCTTAAAATAGAAAGTGTTTTTTCTTGATTTCGCAGATTTCTAATGTTATTCTTATATAGTCAGGAAAAACAACGGAAAAAGAAAGGATGAAGAACATGGATACAAGTGAAAAAGCGCTACTCTTACATAAAGAATGGAACGGGAAGCTGACCACCGCGGCCAAGTCTCCCGTAAAAAACCGGGAGGATCTGGCCATGGCCTACACCCCCGGGGTTGCGGAGCCCTGCAAAAAGATTGCCGAAGATCCCGAAGCCGCCTATACCTATACCATGAAGGGCAACACCGTGGCCGTCGTCTCGGACGGCAGCGCCGTGCTGGGACTTGGAAATATCGGCCCCGAAGCCGCCATGCCGGTCATGGAAGGAAAATGCGTCCTGTTTAAAGAATTCGGCGGCATCAACGCCATCCCCATCTGCTTAGCCACCCAGGACACAGAGGAGATCATCAACGCCGTCACCTGGCTCTCTCCGGGCTTTGGCGGCATCAACCTGGAGGACATCAGTGCGCCCCGCTGCTTTGAGATCGAGGAGCGGCTGAAGGAGCGGCTCTCCATCCCCGTTTTCCACGACGATCAGCACGGTACCGCCATCGTGGTTCTTGCGGGCATCATCAACGCGCTGCGGGTGACCGGCAAGAAAAAGGAGGACTGTAAGGTGGTGGTGAACGGGGCAGGCTCTGCCGGTATCGCCATCACCCGTCTTCTTTTAAGCTATGGCTTTCCTTCTATTACCATGTGCGACCGGTTCGGAATCATCGGCCCCGGCTATCCGGATCTCAACTGGATGCAGCAGAAAATGACTGAGGTAACCAATTTAGAACACGCCTCCGGTACGCTGGCAGACGCCATGAAGGGCGCCGATATCTTTGTTGGGGTCTCCGCGCCGGGCATTGTAACGCCTGAAATGGTATCTTCCATGAACCGGGACGCCATCCTTTTTGCCATGGCCAACCCGGTGCCGGAGATCATGCCGGATGTGGCAAAGGCGGCCGGCGCGAAGGTGATGGGGACCGGACGCAGCGATTTCCCCAACCAGGTGAACAACGTCATTGCCTTCCCGGGCATCTTTAAGGGCGCTCTGGAGGGGCGCGCCTCCCAGATCACGGAGGAGATGAAGCTGGCTGCCGCCGGAGCCATCGCCGCTTTGGTATCCGACCAGGAGCTTAACGAGGATTTCATCATGCCGGAGCCCTTTGACCCGCGCCTGGCCCAGGTGGTCAGCCAGGCGGTCAAATCCCACATCCGCGGGTGACGGCCCCATGGAGGAGATCCGCACCCGCTGGGGAGACAAGCCCTACCATTCCCTGGATTACCACCTGAGAGAGACCTTTGGTGAAAAGGTTTACCGCATATCCCTGAATGCCGGCTGTACCTGTCCCAACCGGGACGGGACGCTGGGCAGCCGGGGATGTATTTTTTGCAGCGCCCACGGGTCCGGGGATTTTGCCGCTGCGGCTGATGCCTCCGTCACCACCCAGATCGAGGCCGCCAGACAGCGGCTTTGGGACAAACGGCACTGCCGGAAATACATTGCCTATTTCCAGGCTTTTACCAACCCCTACGGCCCCTAGGAGCGGCTAAGAAGCCTGTATTTTGAAGCGGTCTGTCATCCGGACGTGGCGGTACTGTCCGTCGCTACCCGGCC
>CATJBQ010000255.1 GCA_949738465.1 uncultured Lachnospiraceae bacterium | reverse complement strand
GAATATCCCTTCCTCTTCCTCGTGGTGAATCCAGATCACATAGCTGGATACTATCTCCACCCCTCCTGCCTTTATCTTGCGAAGCGATTCCTCCCACAGGGACTCCTTATATCTGCTGTAATGCATTTCTCCCATTACCGGAAACCATGGAATCCCGTTTTTTATCAGACAATGGTTATTATAGCCAAAATCCGTATTCATTTTGCTCTTTCCTCCCGTAAATATCCCTATACAAAAAGGGCTGCCACCAAAGTGACAACCCTCCCTTCTAACTGACCTTACTGTTTCTCCGAAACGTATGCTGCCGCCTGATTATTCATCTCTTCAAGAATATCACGGATTCCGGCCGCTTCCAATGCATTTTTCAGATTTTCCAGAGACTGATCCACGTCGTCCACAAGACCGTTTAGCAGCGGATCCAGATAAGTTCCAAGGGCCGCCTCCACAGCCGCAAACTGTGTGGACACCGCATCCGTGTTAAAGCTGAAGCCGTCGTACACATGCGGTTCCCTCACATTGTTATTCCATTGATCCATCAGTCCGTCGTAAGTATCATCCAGAGCTGTCCTGTCCTCAATAAATTCCGTTCTCTTGATATTGGCATTGGTCCATCCCCAGTTACAGTTGCTGTCAACGCCGTAGCCACTCTCGTCGATCACCTTATACTGATCCTCTCCCACAGCCTCCCAGTGCTTTCCTTCAATGCCGAGCATGGCAAGGTCAAAGATTTCCGGATTGGTATAGAACTCATTCAATGCCATCATTGCCCTCTCCTTGTGCTCACTCACCGCATTGATTGCCACTCCGTTGTTGATGTAGGGCTGCACGGCCTTGGGCTGATTGGAGATCGGATCCACCAGAGTGGCATCCCAGTCCGGATTCTCGGCATTTGCCTGTTTGGCAAAGGTCCTGCAGCTTCCCATGTTCCAGATCATGCCCGCAGTCCTTCCGTTTAAAAATCCGTCCTGTCTCTCCGCACTGTCATTCAAAACATCCGGGGACCAGCATCCCGCATCCGCAAGCTCCTTCATCTGATGGCAATAATCCGAAAAGCCGTCCCAGTCCAGAATATACTGGAAATCCAGGTCTGCGGGATCCTGGGCGTGGTAGAGGATCAATGCGCCGCTGTTTGGCGCTCCGCTTGTGGTCGAATATCCCTGATACTGGAAGAACTGATACCAGGGCCCTCCCTGGCTGGCATAAATGCCGTGATCCGCACAGGCCTTATAAAAGTCCATAAGCTCATCCCAGTTCGTGATCTTCTCAATGCCGTACTCCTTCATCAGATCCCCCCGGACCGCCATCACATCCTGCTTAAATTCATTCTGGTAATTGGGCACCATGTAGATTTTGCCGTCAATCCTGGTCTGATCCCACGCCACCTCGGGCACCACCGACCAGATATCAGGCGCATAGGTCTGGATAAATTCCTCTGTCAGCTCGTAGAAACCGCCCTTGGGCGCCACCTGTCCGTACTGTGCCCAGCTTCCCGTAAAGATCAGGTCAAACTGCTCCTGCGAGGAAAACAGCAGGGAGTATTTCGTATCCATTTCTCCCCAGGAAAGGAAATCTACAGAGATGGAGCAATTCAGCTTTTCCTCCAGAATCTCATTGATCTTTCCGTAAACCTCGTCAAAGTCGGGCGTTCTGTCGCCGATCAGATACATCCGCAGATCCACATGCTCGGATGTGTCCAAAGAGCCCGCTTCCCCGGTGGCTGCAGAATCCCCTTCTGCGGCCCCACCCGCCTGCTCACTTCCGGACGCTTCCGCTTTGGAATCGCCCTGCGTATCCTTTCCCGAAGAGCCACAGCCCAGCAAAAGGCCTGCCGTTATTGCCGCCCCAAGAAACAGGGACGCTATTTTTTTCATTCTCCTTTTCATAGTAACCTCCTTAAATTAGTGTGTATGTATTTCATCAGCCCTTTACGGCACCGATGGTGATACCCTGAACAAAATATTTCTGTACAAAGGGGAACGCAAGGATAATGGGGCCCGTCACCACGATCGTCAGCGCCATCTTCAGCGTCTGTGTCGGCAGCGACATGGAGCTCACCACGGCTCCCGAAATCGCATTGCTGGAAATCAGCTTCTTGTAAGTCTCGATATTATTCACCTGCTGGTAGAGGAAATACTGCAGCGGGTACTTGGTATCCGACTTGATATACAGCATCGCATTGTACCAGTCGTTCCAGTATGCCAGGGCAATGAAAAGGCCAACCGTGGCAAGCGCCGGCTTGATCAGAGGAAACACAATCTGAAACAGTGTCCTTATCTCCCCACAGCCGTCGATCCGGGCGGATTCCACCAGGGAATCCGGAATCGCCGTAATATAACTCTTCATCACCAGCAGATTGTAAACGGAAAACACCAGCGGAAGCAGCAGGGCGAAATAGCTGTCCTGCAGATTCAGCGTCTGCGTGTAAAGGATAAAGGTCGGCACCAGTCCTCCGGAAAACAGGGTCGTAAAGTAGAAGAAAAAGGAAAAGTCGTTTCTCCATTCAAAATCCTTCCGGGAGAGCACATAGGCCGTCATGGTCTGCACCAGCAGGCCGATCCCTGTTCCCGCCGCGGTCAGGATAATTGTGGTCGCATAGGCCCGGACCACCACCATGGGTTCCTTGAACACTGTCCGATACGCCTCCAGGCTGAAATCCTGCGGCAGAAGGGAGAATCCGTTTGCCGTGATTGCCGCCTCCGATGAGAACGATCCCGACAGAACCATCAGAAAGGGCACCAGACAGATCAGCGCCAGAAGCCCCGTAAAGGCATAGGCTATGATGTAGAGCACAATGACGTCCTTTCCTTTTTTTACCTTGCCTAAATAAACTGTATTCTTATCCATATCCATCCTCCCTGCGGTTAAAACAGTGCGTATTCTCTGTCATACATGCTCACCAGCTTATTGACAATCGTAACCGTCAGAAGGCAGAGCACTGACTGGAACAGACCGATTGCCGCGGACATACCGAAATCATTGCTGGAGATCAGCGCCCGCATGGCCAGCGTGTCAATCACGTCCGTGTAATTGTAGAGCAGACCGTTATTGCCCACCAAGTTATAGAACAGATCGAAATTGCCCTTGAAGATACCGCCCACCGACATCAGCAGCAGAATAATCATGGTAGGCATGATCATGGGAACGGTCACTTTCGTGATCCTCTGGAACACGTTTGCCCCGTCGATCTCGGCCGCCTCATAAATGGAGGTGTCGATTCCCATAATCGCCGCCAGATACATGACCGAACCATACCCGACGCCCTTCCATATGTTGAAAAAGATCAGAATAAAAGGCCATGCCTTGGGCGTTGTGTAAAAGGCGATCTTCTCTCCACCAAGGGAAGTAATGATCCGGTTCAGAAAACCGTAATCGGAGCTGAAAATGTTAAACGCCATGACGCCCACGATAACCCATGAAATAAAATAGGGAAGAAACATCATGGACTGAGATATCTTCCGGAATTTTTTGCCGTGAATCTCCGTCAAAAACACTGCCACCGCAACCTGCGTGAAAGTTCCCAGGAGGATAAACGCAATATTATACAGCACCGTGTTTCTGGTAACCATCCCTGCCTGACCGGATTTAAAGAAAAATTTAAAATTCTCAAACCCATTCCAGGGACTTCCCCAGATACCGCCGGCATAATTGTATTTCTTAAACGCCATCACAATACCTGTCATGGGGTAATACGCAAAGATCAGCGTGTAGATTACCGCCGGTGCGAGCATGAGAAGGTAAACCCTGTATTTATGAAGCTTTTTCAAAAATCCTTTTAACCCACTTTTTCCTCTCAAATCATTTCTCCTCCTTCATCCCATTCATACTTCTGTTACTTTTGCGCATAAAAAAAGCATCCATTGTCATATATGTATACTTTTTTGTTCCAGAGCTCCTTTGCATATACATAGTAACGAACATGATGCTTTTATTGTATGGATATTCAATTCAAAAATGGGCAAATTCGATTTTCTACCAGCCTTTTTTTGCCTTTATCCTAAAATTCAACGGTTTTCCTTCATAATTTCCGGACGATTTTTTCCATTGGTAGGGCGTCATGCCCAAGACCTTTCGGAAGTTTCGTATAAAAGTGGAGACGTTTCCAAACCCGGATTCGTAAGAAATGCTCTCAATGGAGTGATCCGTCTTCGTCATCAGCTCACAGGCCTTCTGGATGCGGATCAGATTCAGAAATTCCAGGGGATGGACCCCCATGCACTCCCCGAAAAGCTTTCGGAAATGGCTCTCGCTGATACTGCAGGCCTGCGCCATATCGGATATCTTCACATCCTCCGCATAGCGCCTCTCCACATAATCGATGGCTGACGCAATCAGGAGCGTGTTCTGTTCGATCCTCTTTAAATCCTTGTCGCACTTGTTTATGCGCAGAAGCTCCACCACAAAAGAGCGCAGAAGTCCCTTGATGCTTTCCCTGTACAGATACTTTTTTCCCTCCGCCTCTTTTATAATGGAGTCCAGCAGCTGCGCAAGCACGGGCTGTTCGTCCCGTTTCACGCAGAAGGCGTTTCCATATATTTCACCCCTGACCTTCCTCGCCAGGATCTCGTCGTTTGGGTACATCTCCCCAAGCACATTCTCCACATCAATATACAGCCATTCCCAGAAGGACCTCTCTCCCGTGGTTCTGTGGTCATGGGGAATATTGGGCGGAATCACCGTGATCGCCGTATCCCGGAAGGGATAATGTCTTTCCTCGATCACCGCCTCCCCCTCGCCGTAATGACAGACGCCGACCTCCATATAATTATGAAAATGCAGATAATCCAGCCCAAACGGCCGCTTCCAGCTCTCCCCGAGAAGCGCCAGGAGCTGTTCCTTCTCCGGTATTTCATAATAGCGGAATTCCAGTTTATCTTTCACTTTGTTCCTGCCCCCTGTGATCCGGGCTTTGGCCCGTTTTTTCCAAATATTTAATATACTATAGGTAATTGCGAAACTTGCAATTTGTTGAAATATTCAGCAACTTACTGTTTCGCAATCACCTATTCAGTATACTATCGAAGCCGCTGCTCTTCAATACCATGCTTTTTCCTGTTTCCATCCTGTTTTTTCCCAAAAAATGTGGTATGATAAAAAATCAAAGCAGCTTTGTACCAGGAAGGAGAAGAACGATAAGCCATGAAAACAAATTTTCACACACATACAAGCCTGTGTCGGCACGCCGATGGAACTGCTGAGGATTACGTCAAATCCGCTCTCTCGAGCGGGCTTGCCCAGCTGGGATTTTCTGAACATGCGCCCTATCCGGATGTGGATTTCGGACGGCGCCTGCTTTTTAGCGAGCTGAAGGATTACCTGGAAGAGGTGGATGCGCTGGCCTTAAAATATCGGGGGAATATCCGGATACACAAGGGGCTGGAGATCGAATATCTTCCCAAATACCGCAGTTATTACGAGGAACTGCTGGTAAAATGGGGGGTCGAATATCTGCTCATGGGCGAACATTTTTACATCAATCCGCAAGGAGAGCAGGCCAATATCTATGAGGCCACATCCTCCACCGGGCAGTATCTTGCCTACGCCCGCACGGTGGCCGAAGGCATGAAAACCGGCCTTTTTGCGGCGGTGGCCCATCCGGATCTCTACATGCTGAATCCCTTTGCCTGGAATGACGACTGCAAAAGGGCCGCAGATCTGATTATAGATACGGCAACAGCCACGGACACTATTCTGGAATACAATGCCAATGGCCTGCGCTGGGAGCAGAGATCCTATCCGGACGGCGTGCGTGCGCCCTATCCTCATGAAAAATTTTGGGAAATGGCGGCGCAGGCGCCCATCCGGGCTATCGTGGGCTCCGACTGTCATAATCCGGCAAATATCTGGGATGACGCCATGGAAAAAGCTTATGCCAATTTGAAAGAGCTCGGTATCCATCCCGTTTATCAGCTCAATCCGGTATAAAGAGTGGTGTCTGACCGGATGATAACGCTTATCCGAAAACTGGATTTATGAACTCCTGAATGATTTGAAACATAAGAATAAATCTCCATTTTTTACAAATACTACTGAAAGAAATGGCTATTACAGTAAATGGAGGAAATTTTTTATGAAGGCAACAGGAATTGTAAGGAGGATCGACGACCTGGGAAGAATCGTGATACCCAAGGAGATCAGACGCACACTCCGTATCCGCGAAAGCGATCCCCTTGAAATTTTTACAGACAGGGAAGGCGAGATCATTTTAAAAAAATATTCCCCCATCGGGGAAATGAATACATTTGCAAAGCAGTATGTGGAAAGCCTTGGCCAGGTTTCCGG
>CATJBQ010000254.1 GCA_949738465.1 uncultured Lachnospiraceae bacterium | reverse complement strand
GCCATTCTCCCTGCTTTCCGCCGCAGTCATGTTCGGATGCAAGCCATCCCTGGGGGAATTCAGCCATTACGGAACGAATTTCCCCGATTTCTCCGGAAGCGATGACATCTCTTGCATATTTTGCAGTCACATGTCCCATATAGGTATAGGTGACCATAAACAATAAGTCCTTTTGGCGGGCGAGCTCTTCCAGCTCCTTTGCCTGCCGGTAGGAAACCGTAACCGGCTTGTCACAGGCAATGTGGATGCCTGCATTCAGAAATGCTTTGCAAATTTCATAATGGGAATGATTCGGTGTAACGACCACAACGAAGTCAATTCCGTCTTCCCGTTTTCCTTCCTCTTCGGCCATTTTTTCATAGGAATCATAGCAGCGGTCAGGATCAATATTCAGCATATCCGCCATTTGAAGGGACTTCTCCCGGTTTCTGGAGAAGGTGCCGGCTACAATTCTGGCCCTTTGATCCAGGGCAATGGACCGTCTGTGGGCGTCTCCGATAAAAGCATCGGGACCGCCGCCTACCATGCCATAAGATAATACCTTACTCATTGATACACTCCTTTATTATTTTCTGACTTTTTTCCAACCGTTCCGAATCTTTTCTTCCAATTCCTCCAGGGATTTTAAGCCGCTTAATGCATCGAAAGCCGTGACGCAGCTTGCGCCTTCGGCAGTTGCCATCTGCAAAGAGCGGGATAAGCTTTTTCCTTCCAGGACTGAGGCTAAAAATGCTGCAATGCTTGTGTCGCCGGCGCCTGTGCCGGATACCACCTTATCTGCCAGATAGCTGTATTCAAATCCCTGCATACCGGACCATTCTTCCGGCACAAGATCCAGCCTCCTGCACATCCCAAGGAGCTTTTCATTGTCCGCGGTCTGATAATACATGCCTGCGGCGCCGCTTTTAATCAGTACTACGGCAGCTCCCATGGCAATGATTTTTTCTCCCAGAGGAGCAAGATCCGCTTCTGTCAGACAGCCGGTGACATCCCCGCCCGAAGCGCGCCGCATCCATTCCTGATAGCGGGGAGGGTCGATCATATAGCACAGCTCTTCTGCGCTGGGTACAAAAAAGTCCACATAGGGCATGATCTTCTCCAAAATCTTGTACCAATCCGCTTTCCCGGCGTCGGAAGAAGCGTCTACAGCCGCCATGTCCAGGGATACGGAAACGCCTGCTTCATGGATCTCTTTCACCATCTTTTCTAACAGAGCGCCTTCCTGCTCATACATTTGTCTCATCAGAGTCGGATATCCGAAATGAAACAAATCGGCTTTTTGGATGGTTTCCATATCCAGGTCTTCCGGGGTAAAGGTGTCATTGGCTCCCGGGTTATGCAGGAAGATACGATCCACATTTGGAAGGGCAAGTACAACAGAATAAGAACTTTGCGCGTTTTCTTCAATAATCATTCCGTCCTGGGACCGGTATTTGCCCAGTATGTCTAAAATAAGCGTACCAAGGTTGTCTTTTCCGATTTTACCCATCAAGGTTACATCCGCTCCCAGAAGCTTCATGGCCAGGCCGGTATTTGCAACGGCCCCTCCCGTATGGATGTCGATGCCTTCGGTGTGAATTAATTTTCCGGGCGTAAGCAGCTCCAGACTGTTTGCGGATGCGGGAAATTCCGGAGTAATGTCGATACAAATATGGCCTGCTACAACGGCGCGTTTCTTATTCTTCATGCTTTGGCCTCCTTTTCATGGGTTTTTATTCAATCCCCATCAGGAGATTCATCACGTACATTTCCAGACCTTCAAAATCCCGGTTTTCCACACACTTTTTCTGGAAATCATAGTCAAATTTGTCTACTTTCGCTTCCAGGGCCTTGAAGATATTTAAGCTGTTCTCCAAGTGCTTGTAGCTGTCCGCATCTTTTGTGGTCCGCATTGCTTTTACATCCAGGCCCACGTATTCCCCGTTTGCGCCGTAGTTGTTTTCTTTCAGTACTTTTACCTGGTTAAAGGCGGCTCTTAAGTTTTCCACACCAAAGGATTTGTCCTGATCATATTTGATTCCATTTTGATCATTTAAATGTACTGTCATTAATTTGCCCATTGCCATGGCGAATCCGATTTCATGGGCGGGATCTAAGCCTGCCAGAATGGCATGTGCGCTTTCCAGATTTCGTCCTACACGCTTGGGATCAATGGTCGCTGCGGATACGGCCATAACATGGCCCATGGTACCGCAGATGCTTCGGTCGATGGGCTCGTTGGGCTTAGGCTCAATACAAACCCGGATATTTGCGTCGTATTCCAGCATCTTGTTGATGGCTTCGATCAGCATCTTGGTTGCCCATACCGGGGATTTGGATTCCGCACATAAGGTTCCCTCACGGGCAAGCCAAAGCACGATCAAATCAGTACCAAGCTCTTTGGCAATATCAATGGAACGATAAGCTCTCCACATGGCGTATTCCCGCTCTTTTTCACTGGTGCTCATAAATCCGCCGTCGGTGGTGTGGCTGTCCATCCAAAGCCTCGGAGCTACAAATTCCGCTACCAGACCGTATT
>CATJBQ010000253.1 GCA_949738465.1 uncultured Lachnospiraceae bacterium | reverse complement strand
CCAACGGTTCCCCTGGTAAGTATATTATGATGTCAAGGTGCGGATCGGGCCGATCGGAGCCGGCGGAGCTGTGAAGGGGTGGCCGTTTCGGCTACCCCTTTTGGGCGGTTTGCCGTAGTGGGGTGCCCTGATTCAGGGCATGGGGGCCTGCCGGATCGGTGGCTGGGAACTCGACGACGATTCGTCTTTGAGTGGTACAGCCGATTTTTCAGCGCTATTCCCAGATACTATCATCATCCATGAGATCCTCATCAAATTGCTTATCTTCGATTGAGGCACCAGGGATTTCATGGGCAGCGCTTACATCGTAAGGATTTTCAAGGGGCTTGCCGACGATGCGAACGACGTTGTTTCGTTGGTACTCTGGTATTTGTGTCAAATCCTCAATATAGTCAATAGTTTTCTGTTGCCCTTTCTCATTCAATTCTCTGTATTTTATAATAATATAATTTTCATCTGGACTAAAAGGGTGAAGTTCTTCGGACTGAATTTTTGTTCCAGAAAAAAGAGCAATCACATCATCAGCAAGGTCAAGCGTTTTTGAATCTACTAAATCAGTTATAGAAACATTTAAAGCGGTTGCAATTCTTGGCAACTGCTCAAGTTTTGGGCTTCGCTCTCCTTTTTCCCAATAATATATGGCTGATTGAGATACACCTATCATTTTGGCAAGCTTTTTCTGGGAAATTCCTTTTTCAGAACGTAGACTATAAAGCCTTTCGGAAAAGTTCATTTTTCTATACCTTCCATCTATGATACTGACAGGATAGCAGTAAAAAGCGGTTAAGTCAATAAAGAAAAACAACTTTTGTTATTGACATCATACAACAAATGTGATAATCTGTCAACAACAAAAGTTGTCAGGAGGTGAAAAAATGAAATTGTCCATGGATAAAATCAAAATCCAGATGGCCCGTGCAAAGCTGACAATTACCGAGTTGGCGCAGCGTTACGGCGTGAGCCGCAACAGGATGAATGTTATTCTGAACCAGCGAGAAGTAACACCGGTATGCGCTGGCCGCATTGCCGACGCCCTTGGCGTAGACGTGACGGAAATTCTTTTGGATGAATAATTCTTGCGACGTCGCAAGAAATCCCCCGGCCTGTTCTGGCCGGTCCCGATCGGGAACAGATGGCCGTTCTGGTCATGGAACAATGAGGATTTACACAGAAAGGAAAAGCATATGGCACTAAGCAGAATCGAGCAGGAAGTTGTTATCAGCTTTAATGCAGAGGAGGATACCGCAGATCTGTATACGGCAAATCCTTCCTGGATGAATAAGCTGGACAAACTTGTAAAGACCAATCCCGGCCAATTCCGGTTGATTGAAACAAACACTTGTCAGGGCAAAGTAGTGAGTAAGCGTTACACATTTCCGAAGCGGTTTGTCAGTATCCGGTCGAAGGATGTGAAAAGGGAACTGACAGAAGAGCAAAGAGAAGAGATTTCCATACGGTTGCATGGTAGTCGCTAGAATCAATTCTACGGCGAAAAATCCAATTAGCTACAAGGAATTGAGACATTGAAATACTTTCAACGATAAAATATAGGGCAAGGATAGAAAGGGGGCAAAAAAATGACTGGAAAAGAAGTTACTCGATACATAAGCCTTGTCAACCGGCGCCTGTTCATTATTATGAACTCCGGTATAGACTGGAAACCAGAGTACGGCCCGGAACTGGCGAAGATCGACCAGGAGATCGCAGCGCTGCGGCCTTTGATGGACGAGGAGCACGAACACCGGGAAGCGGATCCGGCGCAGGTTCCGACAATGATAACCATCACCCAGGCAGCAGCCGAGACAGGGCTTTCCTATGACCATCTGCGCAAGCTATGCCTGCGGGGTGAGATTGTACACGTGAAGGCCGGCAGGAAATTCCTTATCAACAAGGAAAAGCTGATCGGGTTCCTGAACAATGGCGAGCCGTGAAGAGCTACTTCTGAGTATCCGTCCGGATATGAAGCTGAACAAGGCGTTTTTCCTAAAAGTCTATGGCTATGAAATAACGTGGCCGGGATTTGCGGAGAAAGCACTTTCTGCTTTGGAGATGATTGCCGGATGCAGCAGAGCCCGGGAGCATTATCAAAAGATTGTAAATGACTATGAAGAGGCTTATCAGAAAGAAATGAAGGAGGTAGGCGAGTGGTATGTGCAGCAATGCGAAAGGAAAAGAAGGGAAAGAGGTGAGGAGATACGGAGACGGGAAAAAGAGAACTTACGGCAGATGAGCGACAGCAACTTGATAGCGCTCTTAAAGAGCTTAACCGACGAGGCTTGACAACGGTTAAGAATGGGGTGATTACTTCCATACCGGCGAGATTACCACTTAAGCCGGTATCAGCTGCCGAATTGCAAACAATGGAGATCCCGCCAATCGAGTGGCTTACAGATAAGATATTACCGACTGGACTGTCAATGATAGGAGCTCCCAGCAAGTATTATAAAAGCTATATGGCGCTGGGGCTGTGTGTGGCCATTTGCACCGGAGGGAAGTTCCTGGGATTTGACTGTACGAAGCATGCTTGTCTGTACTTGGATCTGGAAAGCACAAAGCGGAGGCCCCAAAGCCGGTTAAGGCAAATTGTGGGAAACGGCCAATGGCCGGATAACTTACATATTCTCACAGGTGAGGATGATGTAGGCAAGATCGGGGACGGCTTCGAGAGTAAGATAGTGACTTGTCTGGAAGAGCATCCGGATATAAAGTTTTTAGTGGTGGATGTTTTTCAGATGATCCGGCAACCTATGAAGCGGAGTCAGACCGGATACGACAGGGACTATGAAGATCTCCGGGCATTGAAGCAGATCGCGGACAAGCATGATCTGGGTGTTATGCTGGTTCATCATTCACGAAAGATGAAAGATCCATACGATGCGTTTAACGAATTGTCCGGATCAACGGGAATTATGGGAGCTCTTGATTGTGTTTGGCTCATCACAAAAGAGGACAGAAATTCCATGGAAGGGGTACTGCACATTACAGGCCGGGACATGGAAAGCGTCAACCTGAAAGTATGCTTTAACAAAAAGACTTTTCAGTGGGAGCTGGTCGGCAGGGAGGAGGATATCAACGAGCAGCGGAAACAGTTTGCCTATGAGCAGAGCGGAATTACGATTACAGTAAAGAAGCTTCTGGAGCAAAATAACGGCCACTGGGAGGGCAGCGCAAGTGATATCATTCAGGCCAGCAAGTATTTTAACTGCCAGATCTATGATGACGTTCGGAAAGTTGGGCGTTTGATAAATGACTGGGAGGGGCGTTTTTGGGTGGATGGAATTCAATTCGCGCTCAGTCTAAAGGATAAGAGAAAACGAAAATATATTTTTGATAATATTGATGTCGGTCATGTCTCTAATATCGGTCATGCCTCTCATGTCGGTCATGTCGGATGTGGGTTTGAGAAGATGGGCATGACAGGCGTTACCGACATGACCGACATGAGGACATGAGACTTTTACACACAACAAAATGAGGAGGAAAACAGAATGAAGTTAAATGAGATTGTATTTTTAGGATTTACTAAGGCAGAGATTGCCCGGATCCGCAAGGAGATCGGAAAGACTGGTGACGAAAAGCTTGACTTAAATTTTGGTCAGGAAGTAGCGGACATACTCGGCTTTGATGTTGGAACATTGATTTTGCCCAGGAATCGGGCAGCTATGGTGAAAATGGGGTGAATCGGATGATTGGAGAACAAAAAGAAGGATTGAACAGATATATGCAGGTAGTCCATGAATGGAATGAATTATCCGGAGAGAATGAGCGGTTAGATACATTGAAAGCCATGGAGCTGGCAAGGTTTGACCGCATAGCCGACGAGCTGGAGGATATTTCTATTAGCCTAAAGTATCTGGAAGATCTGGGCGACGCAGCCCGTGATGTGGCTGATCTGCTGGGGCGCTGCGAAAATGCCGGTCCCTGGGGCTCTATGCTGGCAATCAGCGGCACGGTGGAAACACGTTAAGAAAACGCCCCATAGGAAGTTGCAGCTTCCTACAGGGCAGCATAGCCGGAGCTATGGGAACTCTCATTCCTTTCATAGGATACCATGGCTTTGGCAGAAAGGTCAAGGATATGAATAAAACAGAATGGAAGCTGCCGGCCAGGGAAGGCCGCTGTGAGCAGGAGAAAGAACAGGATCAGGAGCAGCTGTTTTCGGCGATTGCCCGGATACAGGACGGCAAGGCGCTTCGCTGTCTGCGGACGCTGGCCAGAAGGATGGCGAGGAGGGAGACAACATGAACGATTCTATGATTTTTGAAAAACTGGTAAATGTGGCTATGACGGCCGGTATTGAGCATATATGCCTTTGCGATTTCAAAGCATACTATGGGGCTCTTCATGACAGGAATATCGCCTTGAGTATGAAGCTTTCCCTGGGATATATGAATTATACTCTTGCCCATGAACTGGCGCATTGTTTTCTGCATTATGATAAAGGCAATACGATCGAGGACAAGCGGCATGATGACTATGAGGAACAGGCAGACCGGGGTGCCCGGCTGCTGTTGTGCGCGGTATCAGGCATGAGCCGGGAGGAAGTAGACAGGTATGTCAGTGAAAATAAAGGTTTCCTATCAGCGGCCGGATGAGCTGCGCCGGCTCCTGTCTAGGCTGGGGACGGACGTGGAATCCTGCAAGGTGGCGAAGAACCAGGAGGGGCGATTTCTGAAAGCCTACATACTTCTAACCGAGCGTTCGCAAAACAAACAAATAACCGAACGTTGCAAAACCGACGAATAAGCACAACACTCGGAAAACAAACACAGATGCCATGGGCCGTTGCGTAAAAATCCAGTTGCACGGGCCTGCGGCATCTGGTATAATGATCCTAGGGCAAACAAAATACAGAAGTACCTTCCGCCACCTGCCGGCGGGAAAGCCGTATATCAGGCGTGGGAATGATCGGATCTATTTGCAGATCCAGTCATTCCTGCGCTTTTTGTTTGTCCCGCATAAAACAGCCAACCGGGCGTAAAACGGGAAAGGAAGAGTTATGGAAGATACAAGAACAAATACTCAGGCACAGGAAAGCACTACTCAGCAGGCCGTGGGAGGCACAAGCGGAGGGGAAAAGACTTTCACACAGGAGGATGTAAACCGCATCGTACAGGAACGATTAGCGCGGGTAAAGACGGATGCTGCACCGGATCTACAGGAGAGGGAGCGTCAGCTTGAACAGAGAAGCCTTTATCTGGATGCAAGGGAGAAACTTGCAGATGCCGGTCTTCCCAAAGAGCTGTTGGATGCTCTGAATTGCAGCAGCAAAGAAAGCATGGAAAAAAGTATAAAAATAATCCAGGGCCTGATGGGAAGGGGTGGTGCATCTCAGCAGTCAACACGGCCAGTGTACCGGATGACCGGCGGAGGTGCCAGCAACAGCGGTACCGGCCATGCCAGCAGCAGTAATGCAAGTGATCCTGCTTCGATCCGCCGGGCAATGGGATTGAAAGGATAATGAAATATGGCAATCGAATTAGTTGAAAAATATCTTCCCTATGTGGACGAACAGTTTACGACAGAGAGCAAGAAAGAGATTTTGACAAACCAGGATTTTTCATTTTCTGGTAGCCATACCGTAAAGGTCTATAAGATTTCAACCGGAACCATGAATGACTACGGCCGGTCCGGGCCGCGCACAGGCAACTGGTCGCGGTATGGCGCGGTGCAGAGCCTGGACGCGACAACGCAGACCATGACGCTGGACAAAGATCGTTCGTTTACCTTTGCGATTGACGCGCTTGACGCGGATGAGACAGGAGATACACTGGAAGCAGCCAGCGCCTTGGGGCGTCAGATCCGTGAAGTGGTGATTCCGGAAGTGGATACGCATGTGCTGGGTAAGATGTGCAGGCTGGCGGGGAACAAGCCGGAAGCAAAGGCCCTTACAAAGACAAGCATCTATGTGGAGATCATTACAGGGAATAAGGCTCTTGATGATGCAGAAGCGCCCGAAACCGGCCGGATCCTGGTGGTGACGCCGGATACCTACCTGCTGATGAAACAGTGTAAAGACATTGTAATGGAGACGGATATCGGAAACGGCATGAGGGTACGGGGTGTAATTGCAAACCTGGACGGGCTTTCCGTGATGCGGGTGCCGGCCAGTCGCCTGCCGGAGGGATTCGGCTTTATGATCGCTCATCCCTGCGCGACGGTTGCGCCTACAAAGTTAGAGAGTTACAAGGTCCACCAGGATCCGCCTGGGATTAGTGGTCAGTTGGTGGAGGGACGTGTCGTGTATGACGCCTTCGTCCTGGAGAATAAGGCCAAAGCGATTTACTACCAGGCCATAAAGAAAGAGGAGACACCGGCTGGATAACAGCCAAAAGAAGAACCCCGGACACT
>CATJBQ010000252.1 GCA_949738465.1 uncultured Lachnospiraceae bacterium | reverse complement strand
CATTAAGAGGCTCTAAGATTCTCCACAGTCACAAATCAGAATACATTTTGTGCATTTTGCCAATATCAGTTTTGAAAAGCCCCTTTTGACACCCTAACCAAAATAGGAAAATAGGAGAGGTTCCGAAACGGAGGAAAAACGGTTGACGAAGAACGGGAAAACAGATACAATTAAAAAACGGACAGGAGGGAAATGGATGACGCCTGGGGAGATAAAACAGGAAAAACAGGAAAAACAGGAGAAACAGGAGAAACAGGAGAAGCGGCCGGGAAGTACGGTATTTGCGGCTATTCTGGTGGCTACCACCGCCATCGGGCCGGGCTTTCTCACCCAGACGGCGGTGTTTACCCAGGAGCATCTGGCCTCTTTCGGTTTTGCCATCCTGGCCTCGCTGGTTCTGGCTGCGGTGGCCCAGTTGAATATCTGGCGGGTGCTTTGTTATACGGGCCTGCACGGACAGGATCTGGCCAACCGGCTGCTGCCGGGGCTGGGATACGTGATTGCGCTGCTGATTGTGGCGGGCGGGTTGATTTTTAATATTGGCAATGTGGGCGGCGGGGCCCTGGGATTAAATACCCTGTCTGGCCTTCCCATGCGGTGGGGAACGCTGCTGACCGGGGCGGCCGCCATCGGGATTTTTCTGGTGCGCAATGCCAAAAAGGCCATGGATTACGTGACGGCCGTGCTGTCGGCGGGGATCATCCTGGTGGTAGTGGCGCTGATTGTTCTGGTGCGTCCGCCCCTGGCGGACACCATCCGGTGCACCTTTGTGCCCCGGGAAGCGGTGAGCCGCCTGTTTCCGGCTATTTTAACGCTGTTGGGAGGGACGGTGGGCGGTTATATCACCTTTTCCGGAGCCCACAGGCTGATTGAGGACGGAGTGGCGGGGCCGGACTGTCAGAAGGAGGTGGCAAAAAGCGCCCTGTCCGGCATCGGAATCGCTGCGGCGCTGCGTTTTCTGCTGTTTCTGGCCATTCTCGGCGTGGTCAGCCAGGGGGTGGTTCTAGGCAGCGAGAACCCCATTGTGGATGTGTTTGCGGCGGGAGCCGGGCGGATGGGCTATTTTTTTGCGGGGGTTGTGATGGTGTGTGCCTCGGTGGTTCCGGTGCTGGGGGCCGCCTACACATCGGTATCCTTTTTCAAGACGCTGCATCCGGCGCTTAGGGAGCGGGAGAAGGAACTGACCATCCTCATGATCGCGTTGTCCACATTGTGCATGTTTTTGCTGGGGAAGCCGGCGTCCCTGCTGATTCTGGCGGGGGCGGTGAACGGTCTGATTCTGCCGTTGACGCTGTTTGTCTGCCTGATTGCCGCCAGGAAGCGGTCCATTGTGGGAGACGAATACCATCATCCGGCCTGGCTGTGGTGGGCCGGTCTTCTGGTGGCGCTTTTGTCGGCGGTGGTGGGAGCGGCTTCCATTGGAAGCCTGCTGTGACGGTATAGTGACGGCGAAGGCCTGCTGCGACGGCATGGTGACGGCGAAAGCCGGTTGAGAGGAGGAAGTCTATGAAGCTTTTATTGACGGGATTTGATCCCTTTGGCGGGGAGGCGGTCAACCCTTCCTGGGAAGCGGTGAAGGAAGTATCCCTTCCGGGGGATGTGGAGCTGATGAAGCTGCAGGTTCCGGTTGTTTTTGGCGAGGCGGCCCGGACAGTGCTGGAGGCGGTCCGAAAGCACCGCCCGGATGCGGTGGTCTGCGTGGGACAGGCCGGCGGCAGGGACAAGATCACGCCGGAGCGTGTGGCGGTGAATGTGATGGATGCGCGCATCTGTGACAATGCGGGAAAGCAGCCGCTGGAACAGATTACCAGGGGACTTGCCGCAGCGCTTCGTGTGCTGACAGAGTAAATTGGAACGGCAGCGTCTTTTTTGAGAACATATGTTCTTTTTGGAAAAGAAGGGAGAATGATAAGATGAGAGAAGTAACATTGGGATCCACCGGGATCACGGTCTGCCAGAACGCTTTTGGCGCGCTGCCGGTGCAGCGGGTGGATATGGAGACGGCGGTGAGGATTTTACGGAGAGCCTATGAGGGAGGTATGCGCTTTTTTGATACGGCCAGGGCGTATTCGGACAGCGAGGAGAAGCTGGGGAATGCCCTGCGGGAGGTGCGCAAGGATCTTTTTATTGCCACCAAGACCATGGCGAAGACGCCGGAGGAGTTCCGGGAACAGCTTGCCGTTTCCCTTGAGAAGCTGAAGACGGATTATGTGGATCTGTATCAGTTTCATTGTGTGAACCAGTGCTACCGTCCCGGGGATGGAACGGGTATGTATGAGTGTATGCAGGAGGCGAAGGAGCAGGGGAAGATCCGCCATATCGGCGTGACGGCCCATAAGCTGCAGGTGGCGCTGGAGTGTGTGGAATCCGGCCTTTACGAGACGATGCAGTTTCCGTTCAGTTATCTTTCGTCGGAGAAGGAGCTTGGGCTGGTGGAGGCCTGCCGGAAGCAGAACATGGGATTTATTGCCATGAAGGGCTTAGCGGGAGGGCTGATCCATGATTCCAGGGCAGCCATGGCTTATATGACGCAGTTTGACAACGTGCTTCCCATCTGGGGAATCCAGCGGATGGAGGAACTGGAGGAGTGGCTGGCCTTCATGGAGGAGACGCCGGTTTATGATGATAAGATCCGCAGCTTTGTGGAGCGGGAGAAGCAGGAACTGGCGGGAGAGTTCTGCCGGGGCTGCGGATATTGTATGCCCTGCCCGGCGGGGATTATGATTAACCAGTGCGCGCGGATGTCCCTGATGCTGCGGCGTGCGCCCTCGAAGGCCTGGCTCACGGAGGAGATGCAGGAGGAGATGGCGAAGATTGAAGGGTGCTTAGAGTGCGGGCAGTGCGTAAAGAAGTGCCCTTACGAACTGCATACGCCGGAGCTTTTGAAGAAAAATCTTGCGGATTACAGGCGGGTGCTGGCCGGGGAGGTGACCGTGGGGTGATGGAATTCATTGCGCCCTTGTTCCTGTTTCACAAGATTTCACAATTTTTTATGCGAAAAACCTGAAGGAGCTTTCGTTCCTTCCCCCAGATCAGAGTAATCCCTGCTGCGATCGTGATAAAACTGATCCACTGGGACGTGGAAAAAATTAAAAATTTTCCCCGGGCCGCGTCGCCCCGTAAGAATTCCAGGCCGAACCGCAATATTCCGTAACACAAGAGGTAGACGCCTGCGTTGGAAAGTTCCCGGCGCGGCTTTCTCTCATAGAGGAGCAAAAGAACAAGAATTACCAGGTTCCCCACCGATTCTGCTAATTGAACCGGGATGTAAGGTACGCCGTTTGGCGTATACGGCGCGTTCGTGTATGGAATCCCCCATGTTTCGCTTATTTTTCCATGACAACATCCCATAAGGAAGCATCCGATCCTTCCCCAGAAGTGAAAAATGGGAATGCAGATCACAGAGGACTGCATATAAGAAATTACATTTTCGTGGAAGTACCAGCGGTACACAATACATCCGCCAAATACGCCGAATAAACCTCCGTAGAATACGAATCCGGAACCTAAAAAGGTCAGGAAGCTGTCGTAACTCTGGAAGATCTGGCTCAGGTTGGCAAGAATATAAGGCAGGCCCGTAAGCCAGGCCAGTATTTTGGCGCCCGCCAGCATACCCAGCATACAAAAGGTTAAAAAATATAACTGATTAATGACATCTCCGTGATTCCTTTTACAACGGATCAGACTGACTGTAATAGCAAATAGAAATCCAATTACGCCCATCATCCAATAGGCAGATACTTCTTTTCCGAATAGATAAAAAAATGGAAACATTATTTTCCTCCGGACACCTTTCAAAGATGCAAAAGAATAGAACTACTGCAGGAAATGCAATAGTTCCGATTCATCCACTTGCTCTTAGGACGGCTTATGCGCCTAAACAGGCAATTCCGCCGATGCATATGGTGCAAAGCAGGTAAAATGCGCCCCACACAACGGCAATGATTCCAAGAACCAGACCAGCAGTTGCCATTCCGTTATTGCCAACAGCCTTTTTGGATTGCGCAGACAATACGATTGCGATGATACCAAGAATAGCTCCCAGACCAAATAACCATCCGGTTAAAACTCCCACAATTCCGCACACCAGCGATCCCACGCCTGATCCGTTTGATAGATTTTGTTCCATACGCATGTTCCTCCTCGTCTTTATTATACCCAATCAGCCTGAAAAAGCAAGGGGATTTTAAGATTTTGGGGCTTCCCTTTTGAAATGGCTTGTGGTATGATAACTACAAAATCCTATAGAAAAGAGAGATGAGCATTATGGTTTATATTATCGGTGGAGTTGTCCTGGTGGCAGTGATTGTTGCAGTGGTTGCGTCCGTAGGCGGGGCCGTGGCT
>CATJBQ010000251.1 GCA_949738465.1 uncultured Lachnospiraceae bacterium | reverse complement strand
GGATTCCAAGAGAGAAAGCGCCTTCCCGCCTAAGAGCCCGGAAATCCTTCACATTCCTCAGCATCGAATATTTTCCGCACTTTTTTATCACTTCCGCCTTCCACTTGTAGCATTCCGGAAGGTCCTCTAATGTGCTGATCCAAGACTCACAATAAATATACGCGGCATCACGATACCAGCCGGGCTGGCTCTTATATATGGAACTGCTGAACTCCCAGGAGCTGAAGCTGAGATGCAGGGCCCGGAAGTGCTCCATTTCAGCGAACCTGTTGAAATAAAAGCTGACGTGGGAGAAGTTTATCAGCTCCGATTTCCGGTACTTCTCTTCATAAAAGACCCAATCAACCCCTTCCAGCATAGCGCCGGTATTCAGAATTGCGGCGCCGAACAGGCTTAATTCCCATGCACAATCCTTGAAATACACGTTACGGTCCTCATATACTCGAGTTCCCAGCTGTTCCACGTCCCGCGCGTTCACTTCAATCAGGTCATACCGGCTGTCCAGACTGGACATAATCCGGGAAATCGCGGCTTCGGTAAACCGGATGGCATCGTTGCATACCCAAATAAAGTCATATTGTTTCTGGATTCCATCCAATTGAAAGATCTTATAGACCTTCATATTCGGGTGGACATCCTCCGGAACCCGTATATAGAATATCCGATTGGGAAACCGCCGCATCCAGGACTGCACCACCTCTTCCGTTTCATCATCAGGGCTGGAATCATAGTAATAGAGGTCAATCCCAGCGTCGAGATACATCTTCGCGGCGCGCTCTAGAAAGTCCCATACCACCCTGCTCCGCATATAAGTGGGAATACACACAGCCAACCGGCCACTCTCCTTCGGACTTCTTTCCATACTGATTCCTCCTGTATGCCAGTAAACTCAAATTCCCGTTCGTGCAAGGGACCTTCGCTCTTTAGCGTTAACTCTCAAAACAGATGTACCGCAAATCCGCGCCCGCCTCACAAAGTGAATCCAGATACGAGGATACCTCCGAAACTCCGCTGCTCAAAACAGTAATAATGATTAGCGCCCGGTTTGTGCGGAGATATTCCGCCGCTTCAAAGACTTCGCACTCCGCGATTCTCTCCGGGTTGCCTTCGCAATTGCTCACCAGGAAGCAGTCTGCGGATATCCCCATTTCCCTCAAGTATGTATAGCATTCAAAGCCATGCCTTCCAGCTCCATACAGGCAAAGTTTCCGGCCTTCCGCACGGCTCCTTCTAATCTGGCTCAGCAGCTTCCCACAATATATCCGCCTGGTCAGCCAGCCGGGAAAAACCGCAATCCAGAAAGCCTGTCTGTAATTCTCCGGCATAATCATGCGAATCCATTTTTGGTATTTCGCAAACGTTCCTAGTCCGAATATACCCGCATGTTTGAATTGCAGCAGGCTGTAAGTCGATAGAAACCACTTGTCGCGCATTTGCATGGCCTCCTGCTTTCGGGTGTAAACCTCCGGCAAGCTCAAAAGCGTATTACCCCAGCACTCCAGGCAGATACGAATCATATCCCTGTGCCAGCTCGGCCTTTGGTATCTCATAAAATCCAGAAAACACTCCCGCGGAAACTCCAACTGGACAATCCCCGGATTTCGAAGCTCCGCCGCACGCTGAAAATAATAGCCAATGTGAGAGTAGTTCCAGTTTTGAGGTCTGAGATATTTATCCGCGATCTTCTCCCAGTCGGTTCCCTTTATAAAGGAAGCCCGGTTCAGGATAACAGCCCCCAGACTGTTCAGCATCCAAGCACACTGCACCAGAAAATCGTTCAGTTCCGAAATAGTGCGGACCGAATAGGCGCTCGCCTGTGTCTTCAGCGCATATAAATCCGCACCGCCTTCCAGCTGCCCTAAAATATACCGGAGCGCATCCTCATTAAAAACGGTGTGGTCATGAATCATCCAGATGTAATCATACCCGGTCTCTGCCATCTCCGCGTAAATCGCATGAAACTTCCGGTCCTTCGGATCAAAATCACATGTATACTTTTTATAAAACAGGTTCTCAAAGCCCTGTCCCATGTACCGCCTCACAACGGTTTCCGTCTCTGCGTCCTCGCTGCTGTCATAGACTCGGAGGTCCACCGCATTGGTTTTCAGAAACTTCAGCTCTGTCTCTAGAACCTGGGCTATAGCTTCCGGACGGCTGTATGTGGGGATGCAAATACAAAGCCGTTTCATCACTCTCTCCTGTAATGCGTATTAAACCTGTATATTTTCCCAGCCGTTCAGGGAATACATATCCATGGCGTTCCAGCGAGTATCGCAGTAGTTATAGTCCGGGTACAGGGCAATCTTCCTCGCGTCCGCGCTGTACAGCACATCGCACAGCCCGCTCCGTATCCCAATAAAGAGCCCCGCCCGCTCCACAACGGATTGCATTTCGCCGATCATGGGACCGATTCCCTCTGTTCCGGGGATGGGTCTCTCATCCTCGACTGCATTGGTATAGCATCGAAGTCCCTTTTCCTTGCAGCGCTCCACAATACTCTCCCAGACCGAAATCGAAATTCCGGCAACAGACTTTGCGTAAGGGGAGAGAATCACCGCTTTTCCAGCCGGAATCTCATCCACACCCGCATACTCCCGAAAGCATGAAGGCTTGACCGGAGCTGTCCCAGGAGGCAGCGCAAACACCCCGCAGCAGTATATTTCTTCAAGGGGAATTTTTTTGCTGTACAGCGCCTTGTGGAGATTTACCACATACGGACGGTCCTGATGCGGAATAAAGGTGTCCGGGTCCTGTGTATACAGAGCGGCTTGAATCGTCTCATCCATCTGCTGTTGGGAAAATGACTCCACTGCAGGCGCGCCGAAAAGTCCGGCCACCTGAGCGCATGCACGGCCAACCACTCCGATTACACAGTCCCGAATTCCGCGTTTCTCCAGAAACGACGGCAGATAGGACATCACATAGTACACATCGCCCAGAGCGGAAAACGGACACAGCAGCCGGAACCTTCCTGGGTGAGACTGCTTCAACGCCTCCAGCGTCTCCCTCCCTCGTTCAACCCTCTCCTTCATGCGAATCAGGGTCTCATCGGACAGGGAATATTCCGCGAAGCTGTTATACTCCACCATTTTGTAGATGGGGCCGTCATAGCCCAGCTCGCGCAGCTGCTCCGCCATCGAAGCATACGCTCTGGCCGCTATGCAGACAACGGACGCATTTCCTCCGGCGGCTAAAATTTCATAAGGAGTTGTAATCCGAATTCCCCGACAGCTACGGCCCTGCTTTGAGGGGTTGTTGTCCAGGATCGCAGCAACCACGGTGCCACGATCCAACAAGACATCCGCCAGCGCCTCCGTTGCGCTGCAGTGCCCAAAGAGATAGAGCGTTTTCCCGGCTATAGCACCGCTTATCCACAGGTTATCCAGATTGTTTATCATCTCGCTGTAACGCGCCGCTTCCATACACCCAGCTCCTATCGAAGCAGCGCTTCAGCCGCTTCTTCCATTGTCAGCAGTCCGGTATCCACATAGTTCAAAAGGGAACCGTACATACGGCTGTCCGTGAGAACTTTAAAGCGGTCGGAGCACTCATACATATGGTACAGCTTCCAAAGAGACTGATACTCCTCCGCTGAAATACGCTGGACACCTTTTAACCCATCCTGCGTAGAGAGAAAGAGAACCCGGCCGTGCCTGTCCCCGCAGTTCACACAGCGAAGCATTTCAGAAAGCAGGTTCCAGCTCTTTTCGCCGGGATCCACTAGAAATATTTTATCGTAATCCTTCAGCCATTTTTTCAAATCCAATCTCGATCACCTTACCCGTCGGAGATGTGGAGTCACAGGTCAGAATCCAGAGTAATCGTTCGTTCCTCAAACACGTCCCGGTCATTGGACAGCGCGATTGCGCAGTCCAGCCCAGAGCATTTCCGGTCATTCATCAAAATTCGTTCTCCGTAGGGAAGACCGTAAATAATATGGTCAAACCGGACCCCATTTTCTCTCAAGAAGCGCTCCGTTCTCTCCTGATATTCCTCTTTCCTTGATGTCAGAAAAATGATCATATCGCACCTTGGTATGCTGTTCAGAAAGGTCTTTGCGCCCTCAAGAAATGCGTCATAACCATCCAGCTTATAGCCATTGTGTTTTACAATAGTTCCATCCAAATCCAAAAGCCACGTATGCCCCAATGTGGAGAGAACCAGCACTCCCTGCTTACTCATGGTTGCCGCTCAGAACCTTTCCAATATGTCCCCCCGGGTGGTTGCGTTTGAAATCTCCGATCTCCATGCGTCGTTCCTGAGCGATCAGCATAGCCAGTCCTTGCAGGACAATCAGGTTCAGCGTGGTTGAATTATTCGGCATAATGTTCCAAAGGTCCCCCTCATGCTCCATGCGCAGAACAATACGATTGGGAATCTCCCCAGCAAGCAAGCTTTCTTCCGTAAAGGTCAGCAGCCACAGATTGACGGCACGCTCACGGAGAAATTTCGCCAAATAAACAGAATCCGATGTATCTCCGCTTTTGGTCAGCAGAATTACCAGATCCCCATTCTTCACAATTCCCATATCTCCATGGACTGCGGAATTTGTGTGAAGAAAACAGGCATCCATCCCTAGTGAAACCATTGAGCCCACAAACTTCTCACAGATCGGCACATTCTTTCCCAGGCCTGACACAACGATCTTATGTCCCCCGTCAACGGTCTTTACGGCTTCCCTCACCAGTCTCTGAAATTCCTGTTCATCCAGGGTCTCAAGGGCATTCTCAATAACCTTCATCTGTTTCTCGAAGTAGGGAATCATAGGACCTCCTCCAAATAGTACAATCCGTTGTAAAAAGCCCCGCAAATAGAATCGTAATCCTGCCACGCGTAAGTGGAGAGAGACAGCCAAATCACCGCGTGCAACAACCTGATCTCTTCTCTTCGGGTTCCGGTCAGCGCGAAGAAATCCTCCTCCATATCCTCCCAGTGGTTTGACGCAATTTTCAGATCAACCTTGCCGTTTTCCATTTCCAGACGGAAATTTTTCAGGTTGAACTGATCGTAATTGCCCACAATGGAGTAATACAGCTTTGCCCAGTCGTACAGTGGGTCTCCATACAACTCCATGTGTCCGAAATAGCCTCTGGGGTCAATCATTACCGGCGTACCATCCTCTCTGAGCATCAGGTTCGAAAAAGTGCAGTCGCCATGAATAAAGGAAAATCGGTCGCACTGGATTTCCTCCAGCCGTCGCTCCAGCTGCCGCTTGCAGAAGAACACATTACGGCACTTTCTTCCGTTGACAACAATCTCCGGTCTGTCCGCAAAAGGAATCAGGTTCCGTACCGGGTTAATGCGGTCAAAGGTTTTGGTAAAATAGGCGGTCTTTATGCTGAATGTATCCGCCGGAATAGTTTCCGAATCATGAAGCGCCTTCAGGGAATCCACCAATTTAATCAGAATTTTATATTTTTGCTTATAGGATATTGAATGCTCGTAAATGTTTCCGCCCCGTATGCGTTCCATTTTGAGTGGGTTCGATGTGTAAACGATGGGCAAGGAAGCCATGTTCAACGCCTGTGCTTTTTCATACCACCGGCATTCCCGCTCCGCCAGCCTTCTGCCCTGCTCGCCCAAACCTTCTTTCACAACAAAATCACCCTGAATGGTCACTTTATTAAAGGGTCTGCATTTCTCCTTTTCCAGTCGTTCATACTCTTCCAGCAGCCCGAACTCCCGTGTCCCGGCCAGGGAAATCTCCTGAAAGCGCATATTCTTTGACTTCATCCATCGCACCAGCTCACCGCTTTCCGGAACCTCTGCCAGTTTGCTGTGGTCCGTAAATAGGAAAAAACCGGCAACACCGTGCTCGACGGAACACTCCTCTTGAAAGGTTCCGTTTGCATAACTCCAGCGGCAGGGAAAGGTTGTGGAAATTCCAATATAATCCACCTGCACATCCGGCAGCCTAAGAGATTCCGGAAGAATCAAGTCTGACCAGACCAGCATGAATGCTTCGTGCTCCGGAATCAGCCGCAGCGCCTGCCGGATTCCGGAGCAAGTTCCTGTGCCGGACGCGTCCACTACCTGGTATTTGACCTCTGCAAAGCACTCCAGATAGGATCGCAAAACCTCCCGCTGGTAATCGGCAATAATAACGAACCTTTTGTCCGGGTATTTCCGGAACAGATGGAACAGCATTGGCAGGTTCTCTATAGGCACCAGCGCTTTGGGCTTATTTCGCGTCAAATGTGCAAGCCGCGTTCCCTTTCCGCCCGCCTGAACAATGATGTACTCCATTTCTGTCCCTCCTGTCCATCTGTAAACAATTCAAAAACAGATCATGACTTTTGCTGAACTCTCAATCCTGTTGCGCATGATATCCAGTCCTTTGTAAACCTCTTCTTTTTTCAGTGTATGCGTCACAACTGCGTCTATCTTCAGTCTTCCGGTGCACATAGCCTTCAGCGCCTCC
>CATJBQ010000250.1 GCA_949738465.1 uncultured Lachnospiraceae bacterium | reverse complement strand
TTGTTTTCATCCTGCAGGAGCTGCAGTCCAGCGTGGATTACACCATGATTTTCCGGATTGCCATGTATATTATGGACATCCTGTCCCGTTACTTTCAGATAATCCCAAAGAATGAGCGGGACCAGGCGAATTTCCGGCTGCCGGCGGTGGTGCCGGTGGTGTTTTATAACGGGACAGACCGGTGGACGGCGGTGCAGGATTTCCGGGAATATCAGACGGCCGGGAGCCTTTTCGGGGACTATATCCTGGGGCTCCGTTATTATCTGGTGGATTTGAAAAGGATGGAGGAAGACGATATCCTGGCCACCAATACGGTGATCGATAATATCATGTACTGCGATAAATTCCGCAGGAAGGCGGAGGTGGCGGAGGCGGTGCGCGTATCAATCCGGCGGGTGAAGCAGTTGGGACCCCAGGAGCTTGCGGAGGGCCGTGCAGAAGGCTTGGAGGAAGGCCGGCTGTTAAATGTGATCTCTCTCCTGCAGAAAAAATACCGGAGAGGAAAAACAGCGGTTGAGGCGGCCATGGACCTGGAGGAAGATATCTCGGGGATCCAGGAATTTTATGATCTGATTGCCCGGCATCCGGAAGAAGATGCGGGAAGTATCTATGCCAGATACCAGGCATCGTTGCTGGTGGAACGGTAATGGAAGGAAATTGGCATGCGGCGCTGCCCTGGCGTATAGGGGAAGACACAGGAAGAAACCCCTTCACCGGCAGCGCCTGCAAAAGGGTTTCTTAAAGGTAGATTTAATAATTTTCTGCAATGATGATATTACTGCATGCCGCCGGACATCTGCTGTTCCTGCTTCATGATCATTTTCTTCACCATCTCACCGCCGATGGAACCGGCCTGTGCAGAGGTCAGGTCACCGTTGTAGCCGCTCTTAAGGGGTACTCCGATTTCAGAAGCAACCTCCTGCTTGAAACGATTCATAGCATCCTTTGCCTCAGGTACTGCCATTCTGTTTGTGTTAGAACCGGAATTGTTAGACATTCGATTCACCTCCAAATTTTTTGTAATTTTCTTTTTCAGGGTAAGTATCACTTACCTTGGTGTTATTATTGACGGGGATCTGAAAAATATGTTGGTAAAAAATAAGTTTTGTGTTAGAATTTGGTAGAAGGAGGTTCAACATGAAAAAAATCGGAGTATTTTTAGCAGAAGGATTTGAAGAAATCGAAGGACTTACGGTAGTGGACATTCTCCGCCGGGCCGGCGTGGATGCAGTAACCATCGCCATAGCAGGGAAGCGGCAGCTATCCGGCTCCCACAATATTCATGTGGTGGCGGATCAGGTGTATGAGGATGTGGATTTTGACGAACTGGACGGCATTGTGCTGCCGGGCGGCATGCCGGGAACCTTGAATCTGAAGGCCCACGAAGGCGTGGTGGCTAAGGTGCAGGAGTTTGCCCGGAACGGCAAGCTGACGGCGGCCATCTGCGCGGCGCCAATTGTTTTGGGCTTTGCGGGCGTTCTGGAAGGAAGATGCGCCACCTGTTACCCTGGAAATGAAGCCGAATTGACCGGGGCTGTGCCTAAGACGGAGGCGGTGGTACGGGACCAGAATATCATTACCAGCCGTGGCATGGGCACGGCTATTCCATTTGCGCTGGCGCTGACCGCGTATCTGATCAGTGAGGAGAAAGCCAGGGAGATTGCGGACTCCATCCAGTACAGCGGGGCGGGTTATGTGTGATTTGTACCGGGTGCCCTGTATTTTTGACCGTGTGAGCGCTGACAAAAAGCTGACGGTGGAGGTGCCGGGCTCCAAGAGCATCACCAACCGGGCGCTGCTTCTGGCCACCCTGGCGGAGGGAGAGAGCAGGCTTCTGGGCGTCCTGTTTTCGGAGGATTCCAGACATTTTTTAAGCTGTATCCAGGAGCTGGGATTTGAGACGAAGGTGGAAGAAGACAGGAAGCAGATTACGGTGCATGGCCTGGGCGGAAGGGCGCCGAAAGAAGAAGCGTCCATTTATGTGGGCAGCGCCGGGACGGCAGCCCGGTTTCTGACGGCTTACCTGGGGATTGTAAAGGGGAGCTATCATCTGGATGCGTCCCCCCAGATGCGCAGGCGTCCCATGGCCCCGCTTCTGGCCTGCCTGGAACAGATGGGCTGTGAGATTTTGTACCGGCAGGAGGAGGGGCATTTTCCCTTTACCCTCCGGGGGCACGGTTTGGGGAACCGGAAGCTCACTGTGGATATCGACAGCAGCAGCCAGTTCTTAAGTGCTGTTTTAATTTCCTCTGTACTGTCGGAGGAATCGTTGGACATTCAGGTGCAGGGAAGCCATGGAATGGCCTATATCGATATGACCCGGCGGATGATGGAGCAGTTTGGCGTAAATGTCCTTGTGCCGGCCCAGAGCGGTCAGACACCGGAGAAAGCCGGGGAGGCCGGGACCTGCTTTCAGATTCCCGGCAGTCAGCATTACCGGGCGCAGGAATACCGCATCGAGCCGGACGTGTCGGCGGCCTGTTATTTTTATGGGATGGCTGCGCTTTTAGGAATTACGGTGACGGTAAAAGGCGTACATTTTGATTCCCTTCAGGGGGATGTGGAATTCTTGCGGGTCTTAGAACGGATGGGCTGCAAGGTGTGGGAGAGCGCAGAAGGGATCCGGCTTTTGGGGCCTGCGGGCGGAAGGCTTAAGGGAGTGGAAGCGGATCTTTCCGCCTGCTCGGACCAGGCCATTACCTTAGCGGCCCTTGCCCCCTTTGCCGACGGTCCGGTGAGAATCACCGGCATCGGCCATATCCGCCTGCAGGAGAGCGACCGCATCCACGGAATCGCGGCGGAGCTTGGCCGGATGGGAATCGCCTGTGAGGAGGGGGCGGACTGCCTCACCATCTGGCCGGGAGAGCCAAAAGGCTGCGTGGTGGAGACCTATGAGGACCACCGGATGGCCATGGGATTTTCCCTGGTGGGGCTTCGTTCCCCGGGGATTGCCATAGCCGATCCCTCCTGCTGTAAAAAAACTTTCGAGGACTATTTTGCGGTACTGGAGGACAGTATACACAGAATGCTGCAATTTTATTAATGGATCAAGGGGTCAAAAGGTGCTTTTTCACCTTGATCATTGATGATAAACCCGCTCCGAATCCTCCAGGAACTTATCCTCCAGATGCAGCTCATATTCCTCCTGGGTGACCATCCGCTGCCGGTCGGTAAGAACGCCAAGCTCCTCTAAGGCCGCTAAGGTATGCACGCAGTCAGAGGTCAACGTGATGGAGGTGGACTGGATGGATTTGGCGGAGGTATAGTGCTGCTCTCCGTCATAGTAGGCATAGGTACTGCCGTCCGGAACCGTGTAATCCAGGAATAATGTGTTGGCAAATAATTTGTCCTTCACATAATCGAAGAGAGGATAGCTGTAAATCCGGTAATTTCCTTCTTCCATATCCTGCCGGAGCGCCTGGTAAATCCTGCCGCACTGGGCCTGGTTGAGCAGATAGCTGTCCAGATAATTCCCGGCGGTATAGACGTCCATGGAGCCCTCCACAAAGGTCACCTGGTCATAGGCGTCGGTAAAATGGTGCTGCAGATAGTATTCCGGCCGGGCAGACAGGGCCATGATCTGATGAAGCACGTAATCCTCCTGCTCCAGATAACGGTCCTCCACCGGATAATAATACCGCCGTGTCAGTCTGGAGCCATTTTTCAAATAATAGAAAATTTCCAGAGAGGAATAGTTGGCGCCGGACTTCTGCTGGCGGAAATAGCGCTGGATTTCTTTTTTGGAATCCAGAAAATCCTGGTGCAGGGCCACAAGCTTTCCGTAATCCGACGGATTCACCCGCAGCGGGTAATCTCCGCTGATAAACGCCATTTCAATCTCATCCTCCTTTGGAATCCGCCGTTCCAGGTGCAGCAGGTCCGCATGGATGAAAACAAGAAAGACAAGGGTGGCCGCGGCGAGAATCCCGCCTTCCAAAAGCCGCCGTTTCCGGAAGACGCGGAAGCTTTTGCAAAGCAGCATCTCGGCGGCAAAAAATACCGCCAGCTCCGCCACAAGGAGCAGCGGAATCAAGGGGAGCAGGTCGCCTCCGGCGGGAGAATAATCCCGAAGGAGGGCAACGCCCATGTAGGCGAAAAAGCTTCCCAGTGCAAAGGCGGCTCCCCAGCGGATCACAGGCTTTAAAAAGCCCACCGTAATGAGATCTCCTGCAGTCTCAAGCCGCTTTTTACGGTAGATCAGATAGGTCAGCACAAACAAAAGCAGGGCGGCAAGGGCGTAGATTCCCACATAGAGATAAGAACTGCCCATTTCTATAAAACGAAAATCATCATAAAGTTCCCCGGTACCGAAGAAAATATTGAAGGATCCGAACTTGCGCACCAGGAAATAGAGGGGCGAAAGCATATCCCCAAAATCAAAATCCAGTGTCATGCCGTAGGAAATGGTTGACATAATACATAACACCTGGGTGCGTACCGCCACAAATGCGAAATTCACGATCCCGAATAAGACCAGCGCAGCCACGGTGTGTCCGGTAATCATGGCGGTAAAGACAGCCAGGGAAAAGGCGGCCAGCGTCATTCCTAAGGAAAGCAGCAGCCAGTGCAGCAGCCCCTCCAGATGGGTCATCCGCAAAAAGAAGCAGACAAAAATGCTGGCCAGAAAGCTGATCAGTTGCGGGATGATCAGAAAACATAAACCAGAACATATGTTTGTTATGAACAACGATTCCCGGCAGACCGGCAGGGCATGGATCATATGCGCGCTCCGCGCCTGATACAGGTAGGAGAACAGGGCAATGGCGGCGATGGCGGAAAACAGGAACAGCAGGGTGGGATTTATGGCATTGTAAACAGCCTCCAGGAACTGCTGCTCCAGGAAGCTCTCGTATTCGGCGGGTGCAATATCCTTAAAATCCGCAGACAGCTTCACATAAATGCGGAAAGGAAGCCGGTACAGGCAGACCAGCAGCCAGCAGGTCCAGACAGGCCAGTAATGGGTCAGGTTTTTTAAGAAAATCGTCTTGTTAAAGAAGGATTTCTTTGACTGCATAATCATTTCCTCCCATCTCATAAATAAAAATTTCCTCCAGCGTCAGGGGCAGAATGTCCACAAACAAGGGATTCAGAGGCAACAGCCGTTCCCGGATTCTGCTTCCGTCGCCCCGGATGATAATCGTGTATACACGCCCCATATTGCTCATGTGCAGGATGTCCAGGTCCTCCGGCAGGGGCGGAGCCGCATGCGCAAAGGCAATCTGGATCTTGCAGATGGTGTTCTGCAGATCGCAGAGGGACCGCTCCAGCACCAGACGCCCCTGATGCATGATGCCCACATGGTCGCAGACATCCTCCAGCTCCCGCAGATTGTGGGAGGAGATAAGGATGGTCAGCGGCTCCTGGCTGCTGTGGCTTAAAATCAGGCTCCATAGCTGGCGGCGCATCACCGGGTCCAGGCCGTCCACCGGCTCGTCCAGCACCAGAAGGGACGGACGGCAGGAAAGCGCCAGCCAGAAAGCCACCTGCTTCTGCATCCCCTTGGACAGTCTGCGGATATTCCGCTTCAAATCGATCGAAGGGAAAAATTCCTGCAGCCGCCAGAAGAATTTTTCATCAAAGCCGGGATAGAGCCCGGAAAAAAACTTCTTCATCTCCAGGGTGTCCGCCTGTAAAAAATAAAACAGGTCGTCGGGGATATAGAATATATGTTCTTTGACGGCGGTGTTCTCGTAGACCGGCTCTCCCGCAACCAGAACGCGTCCCGCGTCCGGGCGGTAAATGCCGGTAATATGGCGTAGCAGCGTGGATTTCCCGGCGCCGTTGGGCCCCACCAGGCCATAGATGGCGCCCTTTGGCACCTGCATGTCGATATGGTTCAACGCATAAAAATCATCAAATTTTTTTACAAGATCCTCTACGGTAATCACAGGGCGGCCCTCCTTTCCGAAAGCTGTGCGATACGTGAAGTCAAATCATCGGAGCGGACCGATAAAAACAAAAGCTCCGCCACCAGGTCGTCGAACTGGCCCATCAGCTCCTGCTGGCGCTTTCCGGCGGCGGGGCTTCTGGCGGCAAAGGTCCCCTTTCCCTGGCGGGTGTAAAGGTATCCCTCGCTTTCCAGCTCCCGGTAGGCCCGCTGGATGGTATTGGGATTGATGGCCAGGCGGGACGCCAGCTCCCGCACGGAGGGCAGCTTTTCGTCCGGCTCGATGGCATGGGTCACCACAAGATGGCGCAGTCCGTGCTTAATCTGTTCGTAGATCGGTTTTGCATCGCGGTAGTCAAGCTGAATCATGGAAATCCCTCCAAACTGTATTAAAAGTAGTCATACACCAGATCTAATGTAACACAGCCCGGGGGAAATAGAAAGGAAAAAAAGGAATGTAATTTCTTAAGTTT
The DNA here is from genome assembly GCA_949738465.1 of uncultured Lachnospiraceae bacterium. Taxonomy (GTDB): domain Bacteria; phylum Bacillota; class Clostridia; order Lachnospirales; family Lachnospiraceae; genus 14-2. The sequence continues at coordinate 65,990 of CATJBQ010000250.1, read as the reverse complement.
TTCTGTATACCGAATTTCGCAGAAAGAAAAAAGCGGGGCAAACCGAAAAAGGATTTGCCGCCGCTTTTCTGAAAACATCTGAAAATGAGGCTACCGGCATGCTCCTACCGGTAGTCCCCCAGGTAAAACAGAGCCATGGTTCCCGGGCCGGAGTGGGCGCCGATGGTGGGGGCTACGTGGTTGATCAGGAAGGAATCGATACCGAAGCGCTGCTTCACCTGGTCGGCCACAAACCGGGCCTCCTCCTCACAGTCGCCATGGCTGATAAAAACGATGTCGTTCTGGTCCCGGAAGGAACCCATCTGCTTTTCCATGCTGTCCACCAGGGCGGTCAGGGATTTCTTACGGCCCCGCACCTTGGAAAGAGGAATCAGGTGGCCCTCGTTGTCCACATGGAGGATGGGCTTGATGTTAATCATGGTGCCTAAGATGGCGGCTGTTTTGGAGACACGCCCGCCCCGGTGGAGGTGGAACAGGTCGTCCACGGTAAAATTGTGCACCAGGTTGAGCTTATGCTCCTCCACCCAGGCCGCGTTTTCCTCCATGGACATGCCGGCCGCCTGGTTGCATAAGGCCTTGTGCACCAGGAGCCCTTCTCCCAGGGAGGCGCAGAGGGAGTCGATAACGATTACCTTGTGATCCGGGTATTCCTCCGCAAGCTCCCCGGCGGCGATGCGGGCGCTGTTGTAGCTTCCGCTTAAGCCGGAGGAAAAGGCGATATGCAGAAGATCGCACTGGTGTTCTGTCATCATATCCAGGAAAATCTTCTTGGCGCCCTCCGGGTTCACCTGGGCGGTGGTGGGCAGAGAGCCGGCCCGCATTTTTGCATAAAATTCCTCCACCGGCAGGTCGTGTCCCCGCTCATAGGTCTCCCCGTCAATGGTGTAGCTCAAAGACATCACGCCCAGCCCCTTTTCCTGGATATAGGACTCCGGAAGGTCTGCGGTGGTGTCCGTTGTAATCATGTAATTTTTCATAATAGCCTCCTTCGCCATGAGCATTTTGCTTTTCGCACTTCCTGTAGACAGGAAAATGCCATATATAGTTTATAATACCATGTCTTGACAAAATCTGCAACGGGATATTGTTTATAAAACCAAGTTATAAGGAACCGTTATGAGGAACCTTTCTCAAAGGGCAGCATACAATAAAAGGATAGAAATGACGGGAGGAACTTATGGCAGTCAGTATTGTGATAGATGCCGGCCATGGCGGATACGACAGCGGGGCCACTTACCAGGGCAGGAAGGAAAAGGACGACGTGCTGCGGCTGGCGCTGGCCGTGGGAGAACGGCTGACCCAGGACGGATTTGAGGTGTTCTATACCAGAACCGAGGATGTCTACGATTCGCCCTATGAAAAAGCCCAGATCGCCAATGCCACAGGGGCGGATTATTTTGTATCCCTCCACCGGAATTCAAGCCCGAATCCCAATACCTACAACGGTGTGGAAACCCTGGTATACCAGGAAAATCCGGTGGTCAATGACCTTGCAGAATCCATCAACCGGCAGTTGGAAAACGTGGGATTTAAGAATCTCGGAATTGAAGAGCGGCCCGGACTTGTGGTGCTGCGCCGGACCCAGATGCCGGCCGTGCTGGTGGAGGTTGGCTTTATCAACACGGACGTGGACAATCAGCTTTTTGATGAAAAATTCCAGGAGATCGCGGATGCCATCGCAACGGGGATTGAGGAAGGGATCCAGGAGGCCGGCGGAGGCAGACCCTCGTACTATGGCGTCCAGGTAGGATTGTTTGCCCACGATGCCAATGCCCGCTTCCTGCGGGAGCAGCTTGAGGATCAGGGATTTTTCGTACAGATCCGCCGGGATGAGCCCTATAACGCGGTAATTGTAGGCTCCGAGCCCAGCCTGGAGGATGCGCTGGCACTGCAGAAACAGCTTCGGCAACTGGGGTACGACACACTTATTGTAAGCCTCTAACCCAGGCCCCATGCGGGATGCAGCGTTTTTGTGTCCCGCATGGCGAGAAAAATTTGAACATATTTCACAAAAAACAAAAAAATGCAAAAAAGGTCTTTACAAGTTCTAAAAAATCAGATATGATATCGCTATCTCGAGAATCTAAATGTTTATAAGAACACAGTTTTGTGAATTTCCCAACCATGATTACCAAGTAAAATTTCAGAAGGAAAGGAAACAGAATATGGAAGCAAAAGACGTTGTAACGATCGTGGTGGCAGTGGCGCTGGCAGCAGTGATTGGATTTCTGATGATCCGGATGATGCAGAGCTTTATGGACAGCGGCGGGATCTTTGAAGGCTTTATCGAAAATATTTTTACCGCGATTTATGAGAAAGCATTGGGGATGATGAACTGATGGGAGACAAAGAGGAGAAAAAATATGGCTACGACCTGACCAGCCAGCAGTTCGGCCCCTTGTGGAAGTACGTCAGCCGCGACGAGGTCACCAATGTGGACTGGGACAGCGGCCAGCTATGGATCAAGTGCGCCAACCATATCCGCCAGCGGGTGGAGGACCCGGAGATCACGGAGGAATTTATCGAGCGGTTTTCACTTCTGGTATCGAATCATGCCAGCAGTCCCTTTAACCGCATGGACGATATCTTAAGCGCAGAGACGGAGCAGCTTCGTCTGACCTTTGTCCACGAAGCCTTTGCGGTATCGGGGAGAAGCATGAGTATCCGCAAGTCCCTGCCCCGGCTGCGTTTCACGCCCAAAGAGGCGGTCCGGGAAGGGTACTGCCAGGCGCGTACCCTGCAGCTTCTGGTAAACTGTGTCTGGAGCGGGTTCAACTTTGTGTTCTGCGGGGAACCGGGACAGGGGAAGACGGAGGCGGCCAAGTTCTTCAGCAGCTATATCCGGCCTCACGAAAAGGTAATTACCGTGGAGGATCTGCGGGAATGGCACTACCATACCATCAATCCCCACAAGGACTGCATCGAATTCAAGGTGCAGGGAGAACGGGAGTACGAGAAGGCGGTTTCCGTGGCCCTTCGGATGAACCCGGGGTGGCTGATGATCGCAGAGACCCGCTCCCGGGAGGTGCGCTATCTTCTGGAGAGCTGGTCCAACGGGGTAAGCTGTATGACCACGCTGCATGTGGACGATGTACGCCGGATTCCGGACCGGATCCTGAATATGCTGGAATCCCGCCAGGACGCGGGACGGCTGGTCAACCAGATCTATGCGGACGTGGGGATCGGGATTCTTCTCAGGGAGCTGGAGAAGCCGGACGGGACGACGGTGCACCGGATCTGGCAGGGATGCTTTTATTTCCGCCGGGAGGAGGAGAACGGCTGCATCCTGTTTCTGGAGGACGGCGTGCTCCATGAGGAACGGATTCCGGAGTTCATCCGGGAAAAAATCCGCCGGGAAAGCGGGCAGCAGGATATTTTCTGCAATCCCACGGCCGGGATTTGAGAAGGGGAGGAATTATGGCACGAAAAATAAAAAGAAGGCCGGGAAGCCGCTGGAAGGAGCTGATCAGCCAGGGGGAGGAATTTTCCAAAAAAGAGGTACTGCTCCTCTATGGGGCGGTGGCGGTATTGTGCCTGCTGCTGGGGAGGGGCATGGAGCTTCGGGCGCCTTTCTGGATGACCGGCACGGTGCTGTGTCTGCTGCAGGTGCCCGGGATTTATTACCGGCACCGGAAGGCGCTCTATGAACAGAAGCGGTTTGCAACCGCCAATGCCTATCTGACACAGATGACCCAGGCATTTGGCGCCAGCGGGAAGGTGCTTCTGGCTCTGCGGGAAACCAGGGATACCTTTCCCCAGGGGAAGATGCGCCAGCTTTTGAACACGGCTCTGGCGCAGATTGAGAAGTCCTGCGACGTGTCGCTGACACAGCGGGAGATGTTAGACGGGATTTACCGGCAGTACGAGTGTGAAAGAATCCGTGTATTGCATGATTTTATGCTCAAGGCAGAGCAGAGGGGCGGAAGCTTCCAGGAGGAATTCCGCCTGCTGGAGAGTATCCGACGGCTGTGGGAGAAGACCAGGCTGGATTACCGGCGCAACCTTACGACGATCCGGAATCTGGTGAGCCTGGAATACCTTTTCCTGATCTGGATCTGTATCTATATTCTGCATCAGTTCCCGGAGGAACTGCAGATTCTTGAGCTGCCCCTTGTGCAGTGTCTCAATACATTTCTGATCGTCTGCTTCTTTCTCGTATTTTTCCAGATGGACAAGCGTCTGTGCGGCAGTATGCTGGTGGAAACAAGGGATACGGGAAGGAAGCGGATGTCGAAGCAATTACCAAAGAAAAGAAACGCAAGGCTTTTGCCGGCCCCCTTTTACCGGGCCATTATTCACCGCAGAACCAGGGCGGAGATCATCCGGGAATTCCCGGGCTGGCTGTTTGACCTGCTGCTGCTTCTGCAGAAGGATACGGTGCCGGTGGCGCTGGCACGCTCCATGAACAATATCCCCCAGGTGCTAAGAGAGCCGGTGGCGCAGCTTGTGGAGCGCCTGAAGGAGGATCCCGGGTCTGCGGAGGCGTATTTTTCCTTCCTGGCCCAGTACCGAATACCGGAGATGGAGGGGATCATGCGCAAGCTCTACGCTCTCAGCATGGGCAGTGGAATCCGCCGGGAGGTGATGGAGCTGATGATCGAGACCAACATGAATCTGCTGTCGGAGGCAGAGCAGCGGAGACTGAAGCTACGGGGCGATATTTTGTCCATCAGCTATATGCTGCCCACCGTTCCGGTGATGCTGTGTATGGTGGGGTATGGAATTGCGTTAATTTACATGATTTTTCGAAATATCATGACATTTATTTAGGAGGAAGCTTATGGGAGCAATCTGGAAAACCATACTGACCTTCGCGGTGGTGGTTCTCATTACCGTAACCGGGATTTCGGTAATCTCCGCCAATGCGGATGTGACGGCGGCGGAGCATTATCTGGTGGAGACGGCCATGGTAATTCAGGAGAGCAATTACCATGCGGATGTGATTGCGGACTGCCGGCAGGAGGCGGAGGGACTGGGATACCGCCTCAGGGTACAGCCCTTCTACGGGGAGGCAGGTATGCCGCCGTCCTACGCCTTTGTACAACTGGAGTATCCCTACCAGATGCCGGTGTTTGGCATTTCGGTCTGGAAAATACGGGAAATGATTTTGTAACAGAAAAAGGGGGAAGAACATGGACCGGCTGGTGGAAAATATGATCGGGGCGATTCTTGCGGCGCTGCTCTGCGGCTTCCTGTTCGGGAAGGGCTATGAGTATCTGCAGGTAATCTCCTGTTTTTAAGGAGGAATTGGATGGATATCAAGGGAATGGTGGAAATGCTCGTCTGGCTGCTGATCGATGCCCTGGCGGCCATCTGGCTTTTACAGAGGCTGTTTGGGACGGCCCTGGGGAGTCCGCTGGCATTGCCGCTTCAGTTGATGGCGGAATCACTGTGCGGCTGAGAGAAAGGGCCAGGGATACGCGGAGAACGGAATGAAAGCAGGAGGTGAAGGAGATGGATCATGGGAAGCAGATGGTGATCCGGCTGGTGGAAATGATGACAGGAGGGCTGATCCTGTGCTTCTGCCTGCTGTTTTTATGGGGAGAGCATGGAGAGAGCCTTTTAAAAGAAGGAAGCCGGAAGCTTCTGGAGGGCGCGGGAGCGGCCGGGGAGGCCGGAAGCTGCGTAAGGAGGCTGGAGGAGCTTATGAGCCATCCGGCGCCGGAGCTTCGGGCAGAGGGATACAAAGCCCGGGTGGGGGAGCCGGTATCCCTGTGGGAGAAGCTTCTGGTACGCCAGGGGGACCAGTGGGTTCCACTGGCACAGCAGAGTGGGATTACAGGGCGCATGACGGCCCTTTACGACGGGGAGGGCCAGGCGCTTACGCCGGTCCCCTGGCAGGAGGAGCTGCCGGAGGAGATCGCCTCCCCGGTGGGATATGATCCCGGACAGGGACGCCTTGTCTTTTTTACCGGGGGCAGCTACCGGGTGTCAGTGAGGCTGGAAGGCCCGTATGGAAGGAAAACAGAAGCGTTGGTGACATTTTTAGCAGAGGTGCAGTAGGAGGTTCTATGAAAAATATGGTAATCGGGATCAGTGCGGCGGTATTTCTGGGACTGCTGGTGCTGATCGCCTATACGCTCCACGGCAGGTCCGTCCGGCAGACGGAGCTGGATCTGGCATTGTCCACTGCCATGGAGGAAGCCTTGCAGGGGCTGAAAGAGCTGGAGGCAGGGCAGACGAAGGACACGGAGGAATTCGTGGAGGAATTTCTGCAGCGGTTTTCGGTGCAGATCGCCAGCAGGTCCCAGGTGACGGTACATATTCTGGACGTGGATGTGGAGCGGGGGCTTTTGTCGGTGGAGGCGGTGAGCGCATTCCGCCACCCCATCGGCCGGATGGGGACGGTTTCCAGGCGCAGGACGGCCATCTTAGAGCAGTACCGGAGCCAGGAGCAGCCGGAGTACTGCCGCATTACCTACCTGGTGGAGGGCGAGTGCTATAAATCCTATTATGTGCGCAAGGGCAGCATCATACGGATTCCCGGGAAACCGGGGATAGAGGGAAAGGAATTTGCAGGCTGGCGGGAGGCGGGAGGAGAGGAACTTCTGTCGCTGGCAGGAACAATAGTGACGGAGGACTGTACCTATGTGGCCAGATTCCGGTAGCAGCGGGCACGGAAGGAGAAGAAGATGCGGAAGCAGCAGGCACGGGAGGAGAAGAAGATGCGCAAGCAAGAAGAAGATGCGGAAGCAGCAGGCACGGGAGGAGAAGAAGATGCGCAAGCAGCAGGCATGGAAGGAGAAGAAGATGTGGAAGCAGAAGTGCGCCCTGGGGGCGGTTCTTTTAGGGATTCTGGCGTTTAGCGCCGGATGCGGCGTCCGTCAGATCCGGGATGAGGTGACGGTGGAGGCAGGACAGGAGCTGGAATTTATGGGAGAGGATTTTTTTGAGGCATCCGGAAGGGAGCTTGAGAAGATTGTATTTGATATTTCCCGGGTGGATGCAGACCGGCCGGGGATTTATCCGGCGGAGGCCCTGGTGGGCCGGAAGCGCTATGGCATTACCGTGTATGTGGCGGACCGGACGCCGCCCATGGTGGAGCTGGCCGGGCGCGTGGTCTTTACCGATAATCTGGCGGAATATGATCCTAAGGAGCTCATTGAAGCCGTCTATGACGTCAGCGATTATACGGTATCTTTCACCCGTTTTGCCTGGGAGGCAGAGCTGGAGGAATACGGGGATCCTGGCTGGGAGAGCCTGGAGGCCCTGATGCTTGCGCCCCTAAGCCAGGAACAGTTAAGAAGCCTGGGGACGGAGAAGGTTCCGGGAAAGCCGGGAATTTACCGGGGGGTGCTGGCGGTGGCAGATATATATGACAACGTCTGGTTAGAGCAGCTCTGGATCGTTCTGGAGCCCGGGGAAATGGAGGCTGCCCTGGCGGCGGGCACGGCTGCGGGAGAAGCGGCCGGGACTTTGGCCGTTGGCTCTGTTGCGGCAAACACGGCATCCTTACAGCCGGAAAGTTCCCCGGTGGGGGAAACGGCTTCCCGGACAGAGTCTCCCGCAGCAGAAGCGGCCGGAAATGGCGGCTCTGGTCCGGTGAGCCCCTCGGCGGCAGATCCCGACTACTATGATACCCACCTGGAGGAAGGGCAGCTTGCCGCTGTCAACGCCGGATATTACCAGGTAGTTGAAGATCCCAGGTACGGAGGCTATATCGTGATGGTCCACGGCGGGGAGGGATCCTATGGGACACAACTGATCCAGGCGTATCTGGCCTCCATCGGCTGCGAGGCAGTGGGGGGAAGCGGAGACTGGATCAGTATGGATGCGGACCAATATGCCGTCTATGTGACGGCAAAAGAGATACGGCCGGTGGAAGAAGGGATGGAGAGCGACTGGGGCGAGCTGCTCTGGAAGCAGCAGGCGTCCCGGGAAGGATGAAGGAAGAAATGGGTGGAGCAAAAAATGGAGCCATGAAAGGGTGGGGCAATGAAAGAACGAAGTAGCGGGGACAGGAGAAGGGGACCGGGATTTTTGCTGCTGCTTATGGGAACCCTTCTGGGCGCAGCAGGGGCGGCTGTGCTGGGGGCGGCCCATGTCCCGGCAGGCAGGGTGCGGGCGGCGGGAAGCTATACCAATGCCAGAGAATTTTTTGAGACGGTGGACAACCGGAAGCATATGGAGATTTACAACGGAGATATCTATTATGCCACGGCGGGAAGGGTGGCGTCTTCCGGCTCCAGCCTTAAGTACCGCGAGGTGGGACAGGACATTGAGATTACCGGAAACGGTGTCAGCCTGCAACTGGCCGTCAAGCGGGATCAGACCATGCAGGAGATTTCCGATGTGCGTGCAGGCGGATTTGAATATGTCCTGTACCGGATTTCCTGCCAGGATCTGATCCGGCTGGCACGGGCAAAAAACAGCGCGGTGGCCGACAGTATTTTTCAGGCGGAGCTGGTGGAGGTAACGGTTGACAGTATCATGACCACCAGATCGGGAAGCACTTTGAACGGTGGTGTTTCGGAGCGCGGGGACGGAAGTCTGGACGAGTGGGGGGCGGTTTATCATCTGCGGGACAGCGGGGATCTCAAGACGCTCAGGCGGGTGTTTGCGGGGCATGATTTCCTGAACTACATCGATATCAGAAAGGATATCCACAACTATGCCATGCAGATCCGCTATAACGCTGCCGGCGGCATTCCGGCGGAAGGGTATCGTACGGTGAAGGACAGCCAGGGGGCGGATATCCTTTGCCGGGGGGAGTATCCCCTGGAGACACGGATCCGCTTGCTGCAGCAGGAAACCATGGTCGTGCCGGACCATGTGTCCTTAAGCAGCTCACCGAATTTGAAAAAGACAGGGTATCATCTGGTTTCCGGCAGGCAGTGGACATATAATAACCGGTATTTTGATGCGCATACGGCCTATCTTCCCAGGGAGATCCATCCGGAGGCCGGCATAAAGAACCTTCAGTTGACCATGTCTGCCGCCTGGCAGCCCAATACCTATACCATCTGCTACGATGCCAATGGGGGCCAGGGGCTGATGGGAGACCAGCAATGTACCTACGATGTGGATACGGCTCTGCTGGCGATGGCATATACCCGGGAGGGGTATACCTTCCTGGCATGGAACACAAGGGCGGACGGCAGCGGGGACAGCTATGGCAGGGAGTATGAAAACGGACATGAGAAGCTGCTTCGGAATCTCACCGATGTGGATCAGGGGGTGGTGACCCTCTATGCGCTCTGGGAACCGCAGGTGTATCAGATACGCACGGTGAAGGACGGCGGAACCGGCATCTATCAGGGGGATAAGCAGATCCAGGGCGGAGCGGATATTTTTTACGAAAAATACGAGCAGGCCTGGTGCGGCGACCGGGCAGGGAAGCAGGAGATTTCGAAGATTGAGGTTCCCGCACTTTTCGGGTACGAGTTTTTAGGCTACTATACCGGAATTTCCGGCATGGGGGCCATGGTTACAGATCCGGAGGGAAGCTTTATGGAGAACCGGGAGGGTTCCCTTCTGGACCGCCAGGTGGCGGACAAGAATATTTTCCGCTGCGACAGCCTGGTGTATGCCCACTGGCGGGCCAGGCAGTGCCGGATTACCTTCCAGAAGGAGGGGGGCTATGGCGGCAGCGACGGTGTGACGGCGGTCTATGGGGAGGCTATGCCCTTTGCGGACGGTCCGGTGCGGGACGGCTGGGAGTTTCAGGGCTATTATACCCAGCCCGGAGGAAACGGAACCTGCTATTACAATGAGCATATGGCCGGGAACCGGCCCTGGGACCAGGAGGAGGATACGGTGCTCTACGCCTTCTGGAAGGATACAACGGCGCCCACGGTAACCTTGACGGCCAGCGCCGGAATCTGGACCAACCGCAGGATCTGCCTGACCGCCGATGCATGGGACTTTGGCGTGGGGCTGGACCGGGTGGAGATTTACCAGGGAAGCACCCAGGTGGCGGTTAAGACCGGGCTTTCGGGGATCGCGGAAAGTACCCTGGCCTATGAGAACCCAAAAGAGGGGGCCATCCGCTATAAGGCGGTGGCCTATGACCTGAACGGGCTCTCTGGGGAAGCCTGGTGCACCGTATATTACGATATTACAGCGCCGAAGGTCAGCGACCGGAGGCTGCTGTTTGACGGCTTTAGCGCCAGTGACAGCCTGTTTGTGACAGATTATGTCTCCATACGGGAACGGTAAGGAGGGGTTACATGAAAACAGCTACAATACGGATATTCCTGCTCCTGGGGGGCCTGCTTGCGGCAGTGCTTTTGCTGCCGGCCGGGGCGCTTGTGGCAGAAGCGGGGAACTGCGCCAGCCATATTACGGGATATACCTGTCGGGGGCACGGCCATAATTTCGAGGGGCTGTCCACCTGTTCCAAATGCGCGGGGGCAGGGACGGTAACGGAGACGGTGAACGGCTTCAGGTGCAGGGATTGCGGGAATTTTTCTTCGACGAGACCCACGGGGCGTGCCTGTCCCGTCTGCTCCAATGTGGGAGTGGGAACAACGCCCTGGTACAAGCCGGGGACGAAGGAAGTAACAACCATCTGTGACCGCTGCTCGGGACATGGGAGGAATACCAGGTGCAAAAACGGTGGCTGCAGCTATTCCAGTTACGGGTGGCATAATGGCGGATCCATCGGCGGCAGATGCTATACCTGCGGCGGCTGTGAGGCGGTGACCGGCGATCATGAAGCCTCCGGAAGCGCCACCTGCACCGCGGCCGCAGCCTGCCGCTACTGCGGGACCGCCCTGAGCCCGGCCTTGGGCCATAGCTGGGGGAACAAGTATGTGTCCGGCACACGCTGGATCCGCTCCTGTACCCGCGGCGGCTGTGGGGCCACCCGGGACGAAGGCTCTGCCCAGTATACCGTTTCTTTTCATGGAAACGGGGGAAACAGTGTCAGTATGCCCACCAAGGTGATTACCTATGGGAACACCTATGGCCCGCTGCCTTCGGCCGTCCGGGAGGGTTATTCCCTGGCAGGCTGGTGGACGCTGTCCTCTGGCGGCGCCCAGATCGGATCCGCCACCCGGATGCAGCGGGAGGAGAACCATACGCTGTACGCCCACTGGACAGCCAACAGCTATACGGTTTCTTTTCACGGCAACGGCGGCTCCGTCACGGCCGCCAGCCGGACGGTGATCTATGATACCGGAAACTGGAACCAGGGAGCCAGCCGGGCAGAGCGGACAGGCTATACCTTTCTGGGATACTATACGGCGGCTTCCGGTGGTCTCCAGGTCTACGATTCCAATGGGAATGCGGTGGACAGCAGCGGGTACTGGCAGGGCTCCGGCGGCAGCGCCAGGTGGAAACGGGCCGGAAACGTTACCCTGTACGCCCAATGGAAAATCAATACCTATACCGTAACCTACGACGCCAACGGGGGAAGCGCGGTATCAAAGACCGCGGAAACCGTGACCTACAATGCTCCGGTAAATCTGGACCATACGGCCTCCTGGCGGGAGGGAAGTCCGGAGGATATGGATTTTGTGTTTACCGGCTGGAGTACGGATCCATATGCGGTATCGGGGCTTGAGTCCTACCGGATGCCGGCCGGGGATGTCACCCTGTATGCGGTGTGGTCAATTCCGGTGTCCGATGTGAAGGAGGTGTATCTGGGCGCCTGGCCCAGATCCCTTCCCCAGGAGCAGCGGACGGTGGAAAACGGGAAAATATATTCGCTCCATACAGACCGGACCACCAGCCGGGGATATTACGACTCCATCGGCAGCACCCGGATTTCAGAGGATTTTGGCGGGGAAGCGGTGGATGTGTTCGAGTATGCCTGGGACCATGCTGCCAATGTCAGCATTTATGGGGTTAACGCGCCGGCCATCCGCTGGTTCCAGCAGACGGTACACCACCTGTATTACAGCGATGCCAAGAAGGGCTGGCGGGAGTTTGCGGTTACAGGGGCCATGGCTTTAGAGGGAAGCAGCTATACACCGGAGCATATCGGGCCGCCGGAGGGGTATCGGGCAGATACCATCGATCCGCCTTACCAGGTGGAGGGGGACCGGGATTCTTACGCGTACTACCGTCCGGTCACTTACCACCTGTACTACGATGCCAATGGAGGAGTCTGCGAGGTGGAGCAAAGGGAGATTTCCTTTGGGAGCCTCTACGGCGTTCTTCCCACGGCCCGGCGGTATGGCTATACCTTTACCGGCTGGTACACACAGAGGGAGGACGGAACAAGAATCCGCAGTAAGGATCTCTACGAGACGGCAGGTGACAGTACCATCTATGCCCAATGGGAAGCAAATGTCCATCAGGTACGGTATGATTATGCCATAAACGGCGGAAGCTCCTGTGAGACCGCCATGGAGACGGCGGCCTTTGGCCAGGCGGTACGGCTGGATGTGGCCGCGGTGAAGGAGGGCTGGGAGCATATCGGCTGGAATACCGACCCGGAGGCGGTTTGCGCTCTTGAGCACCTGACGATGGAGGATACGGATCTCATCTTGTACGCCGTGTACAGAAGAGAGATCACGGCCACATTTATCGACAGGGATGAGGAAGGGCAAAAGACCAGAACCGATACCTGTTCGATCTATAACCGGGCGGAGTATGCGGGGATTACAGTACCGGATATGCATGTCTGGAACGGATGGAACGGGAAGGGTTATTCCAGGAAGCCGGATCCCTGGGGAGTCATTGAGGCTTCGGCCCGGTCGACGGTGAAGCTTCGGGAGGATACGGTTTTTTACGGGATCTATCAGCAGGAGATTACGGTAAGCTATGATGCCAACGGATCCCCGGAGGAGCTTCCAGGAGAGACAAAGAGCCGCTTTTACAATGCCTCGGACAGTTATGGGAATCCGGAGTTTGTGCTGAAGGAGGCGCCGGGACTTTCAGGGCATTCCTTTGTCTGCTGGAGGGATCCTTCCGGAAATTCCTTTGACGCCGGCAGTCAGACCGTGCTGGAGAAGGATACGGAATTTTGTGCCGCGTGGGACCGCTATCCGGAGATTGAGGCCTATGACCGGTATTTTACGCTGGAGGAGGCCCAGGGGGGAGCGGTTACGCCCGAGGTGCTCTTAGAAACGGTCACAGGCAGAGACTGGGAGGACGGAGAACTGGAAAAGGGGCGGCAGGTGACGGTGGTATCCTATCTGCCGGAGGATTTTACGGACTTTGCCTCGGACGGCAGCGTGACGGTAACCTACCAGGCGGTGGACAGCTTTGGCAACGTTACCAGAAAACAGGTGACCGCCCATGTCGTAGACGCATCGCTAAAGGAGAATCCGTATAAGAGCTATGTACGGTTTCTGGGAGAACCCTTCTATCGGGGCGATGGATTTTCGCTGGCCCGGGAAGATGGGGGCTTGGAGGATACCTCCCTCTGGCGGGAGGAGGAGAGCTATCGCAGCAGCCTGGAGCATGCCCTGTCCAATGAGAAGCAGCAGGAAGAAACGGTACAGCAGGAATTTATGGGAAAAATCTACGAAATAAAAAAGCCGGGTTCCGGAAGCTGGCAGCACCAGGTCTCGGTCTGGACCCTGAGGGACCGCCAGCTTAGCCGGGGGGAGGGCCGGCCTACATCTTATCCGGTTCAGGATAAGTAACGCCTTGGGTGTCCACGGTCATTTTCGCGATGACCTGGGGCTCCATGGGGCGGTCAGAGTAGTCGGTGGCTGTCTCCGCAATCTGGTTGACAACCTCCATTCCTTCGACGATCCTGCCGAAGGCTGCGTATGCACCGTCCAGATGGGGGGCATTCTTGTGCATGATGAAGAACTGGGAGCCTGCGGAATCCGGCGCCATGGAGCGTGCCATGGACAGGACGCCTTCCGTGTGGGCTAAGTCGTTGGCAAAGCCATTCTGGGCGAATTCGCCGGGAATGCTGTAGCCGGGGCCGCCCATGCCGGAGCCTTCGGGACATCCGCCCTGGATCATAAAGCCGCGGATGACACGGTGAAAGATCAGGCCGTCGTAAAAATGATCCTGAATCAGATGGATAAAATTACGGACGGTGTTGGGGGCGATTTCGGGATAAAGCTCTGCTTTCATCACATCGCCGTTTTGCATCTCAATAGTAACGATTGGGTTTGCTGTCATAAGATTGTCCTTCTTTCTTTTTTCATGAATTCCATTGTAACGGAAAAATATACATTCGTAAAGCATAAATTTTTCCACTATCGACACGAACTGCGATATTTCTTTTTTTTGCTTTGTTATTCTTACAGAGCGCCAAACAATTTAAGTTCTAAAAAACTTATTCCGGAATAAAAATATTAGTACACAGTGGATCGATATGCCGTCGATATACCAGGAGACCCGTGCATAGCGGGCAAGAGGAAGGAGAAACAGATTATGGCAGATAAAATTTTTGAAAACAACCAGGTAACCGTAACAGGAGAGATCATCTCGGATTTTTGCTACAGCCATGAGGTATTTGGGGAGGGGTTTTACATGGTGGATGTGGCAGTGAACCGGCTCAGCAATTACGCGGACTGCATTCCGCTGATGGTGTCGGAGCGTCTCATCGATACGGAGCAGAGCTACATCGGACAGATCATCCGGGTGAACGGGCAGTTCCGTTCCTACAACCGGCATGAAGAAAAGAAGAACCGGCTGGTGCTGTCGGTATTCGCAAGAGAACTGGAGTTCGTGGATGAGATGCCCGATGGCGAGAAGAGCAACCAGATCTTTTTGGACGGGTACATATGCAAAGAACCGATTTACCGTAAGACCCCGCTGGGGAGAGAGATTGCGGATCTTCTGGTGGCGGTGAACCGGTCTTATGGAAAGTCGGATTACATTCCCTGCATCTGCTGGGGACGGAATGCGCGCTTTGCATCCGGGTTTGAGGTTGGAGGCCATGTGCAGATTTACGGCAGGATCCAGAGCCGTGAATATCTGAAAAAGGTCAGCGAAAATGAGACACAGAAGAGGATTGCCTATGAGGTTTCCGTCAGCAAGATCGACTATCTGGAATAGTATTTTCTCCTGCCTTACGGGTCTGCTTTAGTAAAAAAATTTGCAATTTCCATTGATTTATGTTATTTTTAATAGAAAATAATGGAAATCCTACTGAGAAAGCAGAGGTACTGGAATGGAACATGGAAACATCGTCGTTTATTACGGACAGGGAAAAGGAAAGACTTCGTCTGCGCTTGGGCATGCCATCCGCTGTGCGAGCCAGGGAAGGCCTGTGATTATGATTCAGTTCATGAAGGAGAAGAATGAGGATGAGATTTCTTTTATCCGCAGGCTGGAGCCGGAGATCCGTTTTTTCCGTTTTGAGAAGGCCGGAGGCAATTATGAGGAGCTTTCGGAGGAGGAGAAACGGGAAGAATATATGAACATCCGCAACGGTTTTAATTTTGCCAGGAAGGTTCTGGTCACCGGGGAGTGCGGGGTGTTGATCCTGGATGAATTCCTGGGACTTCTGGATAATCATGTGATAGCGGCGGAGGAACTGAAGTCGCTTCTGGAAGCAAAGGCGGAGGATACGGAGATCATTTTTACCGGACGTATGATGGACGAGAGCATCCGGGAATACGCGGATGAGGTGTACTGCATCCAGGTTGAAAAGTAGCAGGCCTGTGGCTTCCTGTGGAAGCTGCGGCCTGGGCAGACTGGCTGATACAGCGAGGGTCCATAGCTTTTACAGGCGCAGGACCGGGGCGAATTGGATGTTGACAGGGCCGGGAAGAAATGCTATATTATTTTTAGTTCGTTTGAAAAGAGAATAATCGGGTAGAGGTTGCGCGATTCATGAGTAGCTTATTTGATGCGGCAGGAGCAGGAGAGAACAGGCAAAAGGGGAGAGCGCCGAAAGGGCTGATTTTCCTGTGATGAGGCTGCTTGGGCACAGAGTGAACAATTCTGTGACTGTCACCTGTTTTTCGGGTGGGGCGCTATCGGGGATGAATCAGCAGGAGGCAGGGTATGCCCTGTTTCTCGTGTGGATTTCCAGGAGTCGCTCATCGGAACGGCTCTTTTCTTATCTTAAGGGAAATTCCACCGGATTACCCGGTCAGATAAAGAGCCCGCCGTCTGGGGCCGCAAACGGAAGGACGATCATTCTAGGAGGAAGAAAAATGGCAGTGTTTCAAGGATCAGGTGTTGCGATCATCACACCAATGAAGGAAAATTATGAGGTGAATTTCGATAAGCTGGAGGAGATCATCAACGATCAGATTACCAATGGTACGGACTGTATTGTCATTGCCGGAACCACAGGGGAGGCTTCTACCATGACCGAGGAGGAGCATCTTGAGGTGATCCGGGCCGCGGTGGGCATGGTACATGGGCGTATTCCGGTGGTAGCGGGAACCGGCTCCAATTGTACGGCCACGGCGGTTTATCTGTCTACGGAGGCCGTGAAGGCCGGAGCAGACGGACTTCTGATCGTGACCCCCTATTACAATAAGGCGACGCAGAAGGGATTGATCTCCCATTATACCAAGGTGGCGTCCCAGGTGGATGTCCCCATCCTTTTGTACAATGTGCCGGGGCGGACGGGATGTAATTTACAGCCGGCCACAGTGGCGGAGCTTGTGAACAAGGTGGATAATATTGTGGGGATCAAGGATGCCACCGGGGACGTGGCCGGCGCTCTGAGCCTGATGGAGCTGACCCACGGGGAGATCGATCTGTATTCCGGGGAGGATGGTCTGGTGATTCCCCTTCTGTCCGCAGGCGGGATCGGTGTGATTTCCGTCCTTGCCAATGTTGCGCCCCGTTATACCCATGATATGGTGATGGCGTATCTTGAGGGCGATACCGGGAAAGCTCTGGATCTGCAGCTTAAGGCTCTGGATCTGTGCGATGCGCTGTTCTGTGAGGTGAATCCCATTCCTGTGAAGGCGGCCATGAATCTGATGGGCTGGGAGGCCGGGCCTCTGCGGGAGCCGCTGTATGAGATCGAGCCTCAGAACAGAGAGCGTCTGAAGAAGGCAATGATCGATTTTGGAATCAGTCTGGCATAGAAGAAAGAAGGAAAACAAAGGATGATACGAGCGATTATGCACGGATGCAACGGAAAGATGGGGCAGGTGGTGACGGGACTGTGCCGGGAGGATGCGGAGATTGAGATTGTAGCCGGGGTGGATATTTCCGATCATATCCGGAATGAATATCCCCGGTTTTCATCCATCGGAGAATGCGATGTGGAGGCGGATGTGATCATAGACTTTGCCACGGCCGGGGCAGTGGAGGAGCTGCTGGCCTACAGCGTGGAGCGGAAGGTTCCGGTGGTTTTGTGCACCACCGGCTTAAGCCGCCAGCAGGAGGAAGCGGTGACGGAGGCGTCCGGCAAGGTGGCGGTCTTAAAATCCGCCAACATGTCCCTGGGAATCAATATGCTGCTGGAGCTTCTGAAAAAGGCAGCCCGGATCCTGGCGCCTGCCGGCTTTGATATGGAGATCGTGGAGAAGCACCATAACCAGAAGGTGGACGCGCCCAGCGGGACAGCGCTGGTCCTGGCAGAGGCGTTGAACGAAGCCCTGGAGGAAGACTACTGCTATCAGTACGACAGAACCGGTGAGCGGAAAAAGAGGGACAAGCATGAGATCGGGATTCATCCCGTGCGGGGAGGCAGCATTGTCGGGGAGCATGAAGTGATTTTCGCCGGGCCGGATGAAGTGATCAGCTTTACCCATACGTCATATTCCAAGGGCGTGTTTGCCAAGGGAGCGATCGAAGCGGCCAAGTTCCTGGCGGGGAAGCCGGCGGGCTATTACAATATGCAGGACGTGATCGCGGCCAGATAAGGATTTTACGAATACAGAAAAATAAGGGGGATCAGGGGATGCAGGAAACGGAATTGAGGTATCTGAAGGGGCTGGCAAAGCAGTACCCCAGTATCGCGGCGGCGGCCACGGAGATTATCAACCTTCAGGCAATTTTAAGCCTGCCCAAGGGCACGGAGCATTTTATCACGGACATTCACGGGGAGTATGAGCAGTTCCAGCATGTTCTGAAAAACGGTTCCGGGGCCATCAAGCGCAAGATCGAGGAAGAGTTTGGCAATAATTTTTCCGTTTCGGAGAAAAAGGCCATGGCCACGCTGATCTATTATCCGGAATTGAAGCTGGAGCAGGTACAGAAGAAGGAGGAAAATATCGAGGATTGGTATAAGGTGACGATCTACCGGCTGGTGCGGATCTGCAAGGTGGCCTCCTCCAAATATACCCGTTCCAAGGTACGAAAAGCCATGCCCAGGGATTTTGCCTATGTGATTGAGGAATTGATTACGGGACGGGCGGATATGTCGGACCAGGAGGCGTATTACAATGAGATAATCCGCACTGTGATAAGAACCAAACGTGCGCCGGAGCTGATTGTTGCCCTGTGCAATCTGATCCGGCGTTTTGTGGTGGACCATCTCCATGTGGTGGGGGATATTTTTGACCGGGGACCTTATCCCCATCTGATTATGGATACGCTGATGGCGCATCATTCGGTGGATATCCAGTGGGGCAACCACGATGTGCTGTGGATGGGAGCGGCGGCCGGGAATCCCTGCTGCATTGCCAATGTGATCCGCATTTCCGCCAAATATGGGAATCTGAATATTCTGGAGGAGGGCTACGGCATCAATCTGATCCCGCTGGCCCGCCTGGCCATGAATGTGTATGCCAATGATAGCTGCGAGGCCTTCAAGCTGGATTACCGGGAGGATGAATATGACCTGAAGGAGGTCATGCTGGACGAGCGGATGCACAAGGCCATTTCCATCATCCAGTTTAAGCTGGAGGGGCAGTTGATTCTGCGCAGACCTCAGTTTCAGATGGAGCACCGGCTTTTGCTGGATAAGATCGATCTGGAAAAGGGTACGGCTACGGTGGAAGGGGTGGCCTATCCCCTGCGGGAGAAGACCTTCCCCACCCTGGACCTTTCGCATCCTTATGAGTTGACGCCGGAGGAGGCGGATGTGGTGGAGCGGCTGACCCATGCTTTTATCAACTGTGAGCGTCTGCAGCGCCATATCCGGTTCCTTTACGCCAAGGGGAGCCTCTATAAGGTTTATAACGGAAACCTTCTGTATCATGGCTGCGTTCCCTTTAACGAGAACGGCACCTTTAAGGAGGTGGATATTTTCGGGACAAAATACAGCGGCAAGGAGCTGTACGACGTGCTGGAGCACTACGCCAGAAAGGGATATTTTTCCCTGGAGCCGGAGGAGAAGCAGAAGGGGCTGGATATCCTGTGGTTTATCTGGAAGCACCCGGATTCCCCGGTGTTTGGCAAATCGAAAATGACTACCTTTGAGCGGTACTTTGTGGCGGACAAGAGTACCCATCAGGAGCCGAAGAATCCTTACTACCGGCTGATCGAGCAGGAGGAGACCGTCAACAGGATCCTGGTGGAGTTCGGCCTCCCGGTGGAGGATTCCCATATCATTAACGGGCATATTCCGGTGGAATCAAAAAAGGGGGAATCTCCGGTCAAATGCAACGGAAAGCTTCTGATCATCGACGGCGGTTTTTCCAAGGCTTATCAGCCCAAGACGGGAATTGCGGGCTATACCTTAATCTACAATTCCTACGGGCTGCTGCTGGCTGCCCATGAGCCCTTTGAATCCGTTGAAAAGGCGGTGCAGAACGAAAGCGATATCCATTCCCATATGGTGGTGGTGCAGCATACCGCCAGGAGGATCACGGTGGCAGATACCGACGGCGGCAAGGAGATCCGGGAGGTAATATCCGATCTGGAACAACTGCTTGCGGCTTACCGGGAGGGATTGATTGTGGAGTCTTCTCTGTAAAATAGTAAAAAGAAAAAGGGGCTGAAAAGCCCCTTTTGACATTCTCCGGGCGTTGGCCTGGGGAAATGCTTCTGAAAATGGAACTGCCCCTACAAAAGCGGGATCCCATGGGCCTGGGCCGTCTCCACCATCTTCTGGGGCCAGAGGGAGGACTGGACCTCTCCGATGTGGGCCTTGCGCAGGAAAAACATGCAGATCCGGGACTGACCGATTCCGCCGCCGATGGTGAAGGGCAGCGTCTCGTCGAGAACCGCCTTCTGGAAGGGGAGCTGTGCCCGTTCGGGGCAGCCGGCCTTCTCAAGCTGGGAAAGAAGCGCCTCCCGGTCCACCCGAATTCCCATGGAGGACAGCTCCAGGGCAATGTCCAATACCGGGTAGTAGACGATAATATCCGCGTTCAGCGCCCAGTCGTCATAGTCCGGCGCGCGGCCGTCATGGCTCTGACCGGATTCCAGCACGTCGCCGATCTGCATGATGCAGACAGCGCCCTTGGCTTTGGCAATGTAGTATTCCCGTTCCCTGGGCGTATATTCCGGGAACAGATCCTCCAGCTCCTGGGACGTAATGAAAAAGATATCGTGAGGCAGGAGCTCCTCGATGTAATCGTACTGGATCGCCATATATTTTTCTGTTTTCCGAAGGACCTTGTAGACGGTGCGGACCGTATCCTTCAAGGTGTCGAAGGTGCGCTGCTCTCTGGTGATAATTTTCTCCCAATCCCACTGATCTACAAAAATGGAGTGGATGTTGTCGGTATCCTCATCCCGCCGGATGGCGTTCATATCGGTATAAAGACCCTCCCCCACGGAAAAACCGTATTTCTTAAGGGCGTAACGTTTCCACTTGGCAAGGGAGTGGACGATCTCCGCCTGCTTTTCCCCTTGCTCCCGGATGCCGAAGGTGACGGGACGCTCCACGCCGTTCAGGTTATCGTTCAGGCCGGAAGCGGGATCCACAAAAAGCGGCGCGGAGACCCGGGCAAGGTTCAGACGCTGTGACAGCAGGTTCTGAAAGAAATCCTTGACGGTCTTGATGGCAATCTGGGTATCATGCAGATCCAGATGAGGTTCATAAGCTTTGGGTATAATCATTGATTCCATAATGTAATGTCCTTTCATGCTGTTGAATTAACATTGATTATACGCTTCTGATTGTACTTTTTCAAGAAGTGTGATAAAGTTTCTTTAAGAATACGCATAAATCCGGACAGGAAAAAACGTATCGTTTACAGGAGCACGATTTTGGAGGAAGCGCAGTGAGGGAAGAAGAATTTGAAGCCTGCATCCAAAGGATCCGGCAGGGAGATAAGGAGGGCCTCAGGAGGATTTACGAGGCATACGTGGGGTTGATCTATTCGGTGGTTTATGAGCTGACCCGGCAGCGGGAGGACGCCCAGGACCTGACGTCGGATTTTTTCATCCGGCTGTGGGAGAAGGCGGACAGCTACCGGCCTGGCGGCAGGCACAAGGGCTGGATGGCCTCCATTGCCCGGCATATGGCCGTCGACCATCTGCGGAGACGGGGACGGGAGCTTCCGGCAGAGGAGGAAGCCATAACGGCAGAGAATGGCAAAGGCTATGGGGAAACGGGAAGCTTTGCGGAGGAGCTGGTGGGGGACCTCACCGTGCAGGAGGTTATGGCGGGCTTGAAATCGGCCCAGCGTGAGGTGCTGGACTTAAAAATCCTAGGGGACATGACCTTCCAGGAGATTGCAAATGTGCTGGGAAAGCCCCTGGGCACGGTTTCCTGGCTGTACCGGCAGGGGATTGCCCAGTTGAGAGCATTTTATAATGTCAAAAAGGAGGTGCGGGGATGAAGGAATTATCAGACAAAGAGATTGAAGCTTTGTATAAAGAGGAAAAAATGAAGGAAATTCCTGACCTCTGGAAAAAAATAGAAGGAAATCTTGCACCGAGGACGCCGGTCCGGGATGCGGACCTGTTCCAGGGAGAAGGGGCCGTAGGTCCGGGGAAGAAAAAGGTACGCTGGCTGCGTTACATTGGCGCAATGGCGGCCATGCTGGCTGTGGCGCTTCTGGTATTTCCGGCCTGGCAGTTTCTGTCGGGCGGCGTCAAATCCTATGACGGAGGCAATGCATCCATGGAGGCGCCTATGGAGGCGGACAGCGAGGCGCCTATGGATGCGGGATACCAGGCGTCCGGAGAAAGCGGGGCGGCTGACAAGAACCAGGCGGCCGGGGAAAGCGGGGCGGCCGCCGACAAGGCGGAGGCTGCGAATGGGGGATCGGATCCTTTGGCCCCATGGGCGGACGGAGCGGCAGAGGAGGAATTTCATCTGGAGGTGGAGCTTTTGGCAGAGCAGGTGCAGACCACGCTGGAGGGCTATCTGGTGACCGGCCAGATCCTCTGGTCTGAGGAAAACTGGTTTGAGGAAGGAGAACGGGTCACCTTGTTTTACGAGGGAGACGCTTACGGGGAGGAGGATTTTTCCGGAAGCTTACGTGTATTGCTGGACGTGGAGGAAGAAAATTTAAAAATTCTGGAGATTTTACCATAAATTTGCCAGGTGCTGTGCGTATCTATCACAAAGGATAGAAAAGGAACGGTTTCAAGAGAACAAATGTTCTGATCAAGGAGGGATTCTTATGAAAAAGATGCGTATGGTTTCGGGTTTGATGGCAGGATGTATGGTGGTATCGGCCCTGGCGGGCTGCGGGATGGGACGCAAGGATGCCAGTGGCAGGAACGGCGCCGGGGAGTCCGGCACAGAGTATGCTGCGGATGGGGCAGAAAGCCCCAAGGCAGAAGAAAACTTTGTGGTTTTTGATATGGAGAGCCCCCAGGAGTGGGAGACCGAGGAGTACAGCGCTGTCCGGGAAAACGGATTTGTCCGGGTCACGAATCAGCCTCTTTCCACCTTCGCGGCGGATGTGGACACCGCCTCCTACAGCAATGTGCGCCGGATGCTCCAGCAGGGGAGGACGCCGGAGGAGATTCCCCAGGGAGCGGTGCGGCTGGAGGAGATGGTCAATTATTTCCGCTATGACTACCGTCTTCCAGGGCAGGATGAGGTGTTTGGCGTTACCATCGACGGGACGGACTGCCCCTGGCAGCCGGAGCACGGGCTGATCCGGGTGGGGATCCGTACCGGGGAAATTGATTTTGGGGAGACGCCGGGAACCAATCTTGTATTTTTGCTGGACGTGTCGGGCTCCATGGAGGATCCGGATAAGCTGCCCCTGGTAAAGCAGGCCTTCGGGATGCTGACAGACAGCTTGGGGGAGAAGGACCGGATCTCTGTGGTGACTTATGCCAGCGGGGATGAGGTGGTGCTGGAGGGAGCCCGGGGGGATCAGAAGGATGAGATTATGGAGGCAATCCAGTGCTTAGAAGCGGGCGGCGGCACCAACGGAAGCGACGGGATTGAGACGGCGTATGCCATTGCGGAACGGTATTTTGTGGAGGGTGGCATCAACCGGGTGATCCTTGCCACAGACGGGGACCTCAATATCGGGACCACCAGTGAGAGCGGCCTTAAGACTCTGATCGAGGAGAAAAAAAGGGGCGGCGTATATCTGTCGGTGCTGGGCTTCGGCCAGGGGAATCTGAAGGACAATAAGATGGAGGCGCTGGCGGATTACGGCAACGGGAATTACGGTTACATAGATTCCCTGATGGAGGCCAGGCGCATGCTGGTGGAGCAGATGGGAAGCACCCTGGTGACGGTGGCGGAGGATGTGAAGCTGCAGATGGAATTTAACTCGGCATGGATTTCTTCCTACCGGCTTCTGGGCTATGAAAACCGCCTGATGTCTGCCGAGGAATTCCGGGACGATGCGAAGGATGCCGGCGAGCTGGGAGCAGGCCACCGGGTGACGGCCCTATATGAGGTGGTCTGGGCCGGATCCGCGGATGCGGAGGAAGACGGATTGAAATATCAGACCGTGACTCCCGCAGAGGGGGAGACGGGGAAGGAATGGGGAACCTTCCGGATCCGCTATAAGGATCCGGGGGCAGAGACAGCCCGGGAGCTGGAGTATGCCTTTGGAAAGGAAATCTACCGGAAGGATCTGCGGGAGGCGGGGATGCTTTTGTCCTCCTCCGTGGCGGAATTTGCCATGGTGCTTAAGGACAGTGAAAATAAGGGGAACAGCTCTTATGATCATCTGATGTCTCTGTGGGAGGGCATCGATTATGAAGCCAACCAGGAGGTGGCCCACTTTCTGGAGCTGGTGAAGCTGGCTGCAAGGCAGAGCGTTTCTGGGGCGGGAGAAATGCCCGTGCCGGAAGACGGGCCGGAGGAGATTCCATATTTTTGAACGGTGGGAAAACATCACAGAAAAAGATGGCTGCAGGCAGCCATCTTTTTCTATGAACACAAACAGAACATCAGTTCGAGACAATCCCTTTAAGCCGCAGTTTTATCCAGAATCTTGTCTACGCCCCATACCCTGGGCAGGATCACGCAGGCGGGAACCATGGATTTTACCCCCTGGTTGATGCACCCGAAGTATTCCTTGAAGTTGAGCACACGGCGCAGCAGATAGTAAATAAACGTAACGCTCAACGTCATGAATGCGCTGAGCGCCAGGGCGTAGCCGGTATCGGTGTCGCCGAAGGCATCAAAGAGGGATTTTCCGGTTCCGTCCCAGGAGCCGCCCACAAAAAGCATGGAAAGAATGGACAGCACAATCAGCACTACAATGGGGATCACCAGGTCGGACACGCGCCCGTTGGAATTCTTCTTGGTTACCTTGTTGAATTCATCCTCGGCCTCGCTGCTGTCGATGGCGCCCAGCTCGCCGGTGGTGGCAGCCTGCAGCTCTGCTTTTGCCATGGGGCCGTACTCGGAATTCTTCTTAAGGGCCATCCAGAACACCATAAACAGGGTCAGCACTGCGTACAGGTTCATGGGAATGGAGCTTAAGAAAGCCGCCATGCCGCTTTCGGCATTTTCCGGATAATAGGAAATCACAGAGGCCGCCTAGGAAGAAATGGGGGCGATAATGCAGACCGGCGCAGCGGTAGCGTCGATGCTGTAGGCCAGCCTTCCGGGAAAGCTTGACGCTCATCAGGGTTACAAAAGCGTCAAAGATTCCCATGAAGCCAAAACCGGTCATCACGGAATAAATCACAGTACCCGACAGGATACAAGAATCAGGGAGAATACAACCTCCTTGGTGAGAAGCGCCAAAATAATGGCAATAATCGGTGGTATAATTGACCATATACCTGCATTCCAATCCATAAAAACCTCCAAAATTTTTTTGGATGGAAAAACTCTGAACGCTATAGACTATAATATGGATTTAAGAATTTGTAAAACAATATTTGCCCATTTTTGGCGGGTTTGTGGATGTTACCCAATAAAAGTTTCAATTTACCATTTACTTTATGCAATTTATGGATTATAATAAAATTGTTCAGAGTTTTTTCTAAAAATTTTATAAAACAAATGTGTTTGGAGAAAGGGGATTTTTATGAGCAAAAAAATCATCTCTAAGATTGCGATAATAGCGTTTATTGTTATTTTCGCTATTATCTGCGCATTCACGGGTTCCATTACGAGCCCTGTGGGGACCTTATGGTCGCTGTTCCCGCCAGTTGTGGCGATCGGACTGGCGCTGATAACAAAGGAAGCCTATTCCTCCCTGTTTATCGGTGTCCTGGTGGGCGGTCTTTTGTCCAGCAACTTCAATCCGATCCACACGGTAGACGCGGTTGTGGGAGAAGGTATTGTGCCGGCCGTATCCGGCAGCGCGGGTATTTTTGCATTTTTGGTATTTCTGGGCATTATTGTGGCTTTGCTGAACAAGGCCGGCGGTTCGAGGGCTTTCGGCGAATGGGCATCTAAGCATGTGAAGACGAAGGTGGGAGCTTCCCTTGCGACCTTTGCCCTGGGTGTCCTTATTTTCGTTGACGATTACTTCAACCGCCTGCCGGGTGGGGCGGTTGTGGGTCCGGTGACGGAAAAGCCCAGAATTTCCCGGTCAAAGCTTGCGTACTTAATCGATGCCACGGCGGCTCCGATCTGTATGATCGCGCCTGTTTCCTCCTGGGCGGCGGCAGTTTCTTCCTTTACACCGGAGGGAACCAACGGGATTACTCTGTTTATCCAGGCGATCCCCTACAACTTTTATTCTCTGCTGACCTTCGTGTTCATTATCGGTCTTGTCCTTATGAAGTTTGACTATGGCCCCATGAAGCTGCATGAGAAGAACGCGGAAAAGGGAGACCTGTTCACCACTGGCGAACGCGTGGGAGACGATGAGGAAGAAAGCGCGTCCTCCAAGGGCAGAAGCCGGGTGTTCGACCTTGTTATTCCCATTATAGTGCTGATTGTACTTTGTATTGTTGCGCTGGTTTATGTCGGAAGAGGCATGGGCGCTGATTATGACGGTTCCATCGGCCTGGTAGACGCATTTGCTAACACAGACGCCACCATGGGCCTTCCCTGGGGCGGTATTATCGCATTGGTAATTGTAATCATTTATTTTGTGGCAAGAAGACTGGTTACCTTCAAGGAAGCTATGGAATGCATTCCCAAGGGCTTTATCGCCATGGTGCCTGCGATCCTGATCCTTACCCTGGCAACCTCCTTAAAGAACGTGACCAATCTGCTGGATTCTTCCGCTTTTGTAAAGGCGGCGCTGGATAATGCGGGATCGTTGAATAACTTCCTGCCGGCCATCATCTTCATTGTTGCCTGCCTGATTGCATTTTCAACGGGTACCTCTTGGGGAACCTTCGGAATCCTGATCCCGATCGTCCTCAATGTATTCCCGATCGGAAGCCCCCTGGGCGCCATCGGTATGTCAGCCTGTCTGGCCGGCGCGGTTTGCGGCGACCACTGCTCACCGATTTCCGATACGACGATTATGTCCTCGGCCGGAGCACAGTGCAATCATTTGAACCATGTTTCCACCCAGATTCCGTATGCGGTGACGGTTGCGGTAATTTCCTTCGTCAGCTTTATCATAGCGGGATTTGCGCAGAATGTTATTATCTCCCTGGGTGCAGGAATTATCCTTACCCTTGGAACCTTGTTTGTGATCAAGCGGATTACGGCAGACAGATAGTCTGTTTCGTGTGATGCGCCAGAATCTTTGAAAAATTGTGTCGTTTGTGACACGGCTTCCCCGGGAATCCTGGCTTGGCCAGGGTTTCCGGGGACTTTTCTGATATCGCTGTTCTTTGTATGATTCTAAAATTATTTCAAATTTCTGAAATTTTATACTTTTTACCAAAAAAATCTTTGTATTTTTGGTAAAAAATTTTGAAATGAAGGGGTTGACGAAAGATTCAATGGGTAGTATGATGAACGTAGATGGAGCGATGACATTGACAACTACATAGAGAGACAATAGAGGTGCAGGTTATGAGGTACACGCCGGATGGGAACGATTGTCATGTCGGATGCCGGTGCAGAATGCATATCCTGCCGAAAGAATAGATCTGGTGATGGGGATGTATTCTTGGGGTGAGTGGTTCAGCACCACTGTCCTGTCATGTTCGCATGGAGCGCTATTGATATTCACAGGAGGGCTTGTGAGTGTCGATAGCATTTGTTTTTTATACGAGACTTATCTATGCGGGATTATTGTTCTACATGGAACATGGAGCGCTATTGTACCGTTTGGAATTTTTGGCATGCGGTGGAATGGCGTCTTTTTTTACCTTATACAGTAACCACATGGTAACCACCCGGAGACGGGGTTATATAAACAGGAAAAACTCTGAACAAGTTTTCCGAGAAGGAGGTTTATAACGTTAATGGAGACAAAAAAATCAATCATCCGCTTGCGGATGAGCGCCCACGACGCGCACTACGGCGGGAATCTGGTGGATGGAGCCAGAATGCTGCAGTTGTTCGGCGATGTGGCGACGGAGCTTTTGATTCTTCAGGATGGAGATGAAGGATTGTTCAAGGCATATGACGAGGTGGAGTTTCTGGCGCCGGTTTTTGCAGGCGATTACATCGAAGCGGTGGGAGAGATTGTCAGCGTGGGCAATACTTCCCGCAAGATGAAGTTCGAGGCCCGCAAGGTGATTGCGCCCAGGCCGGATCTGAATGATTCCGCCTGCGATGTGCTTAAGGAGCCCATTGTGGTATGCCGGGCCAGCGGTACCTGCGTGGTGCCTAAGGACAAACAGCGCAGATAGAAAGGGGCGGGGATGGCGATGGAAAAATTAATTATTACAGCCTGCATCTGCGGCGCGGAGGTGACCAAGGAGCAGAATCCGGCAGTACCATATACGGTGGAGGAGATTGCCCGGGAGGCCAAGGCGGCGTACGATGCGGGAGCCGCCCTGATCCACCTGCATGTGCGGGAGGACGACGGGACGCCCACCCAGAGCAGGGACCGGTTTGAGGCGTGCATCAATGCCATCAAGGCAGTATGTCCCGACGTGATCGTCCAGGTGTCCACTGGCGGAGCGGTGGGCATGACCAACGACGAACGTCTGCAGCCGCTGCTCTTGAACCCGGAGATGGCTACCTTAGACTGCGGCACCTGTAATTTCGGCGGCGATGAGATCTTCGTCAACACAGAGAATATGATTATTGACTTTGTGGAGCGGATGAATGAGCGGAATATCAAGCCGGAGATCGAGGTGTTTGACAAGGGCATGATCGACATGGCGAAGCGCCTGGGCCGGAAGGGATACATCAAGTCCCCCATGCATTTTGACTTTGTGATGGGCGTCAACGGCGGCATCAGCGGAGAGCCCAGGGACCTGGAGTTCATGGTGGGCAGCATTCCGGAAGGCTCCACCTGGACGGTGGCCGGTGTGGGAAGGAACCAGTTCCCCATGGCTGTGATGGGGATCATCATGGGCGGCCATGTGCGGGTTGGATTTGAGGACAATGTCTATCTGGAGAAGGGCGTGCCGGCCGCTTCCAACGGGGAGCTGGTGGCCAAGGTGGCACGTCTGGCCAGGGAGCTGGGACGTGCGATCGCTACGCCGGACGAGGCCAGAAGAATTCTGGGCCTGCGGAGGGAATAGGACAGCCCGGGAACAACATTAAGTCTATGTTTAATTATTAAAAATGGAGGAGAAGGCAATGGCCAAGAAAGGTAATAAGTATGGAATCCACAGAGTGATCGAGCCCCAGGGAGTATTGACCCAGGCGGCGCAGAAGATCGACAATGATATGACGGAGAAGTATTCCAATGAGATCATTTGCGACGTGATCTCCCTGAATATCGACTCCGCATCCTTTACCCAGATTGAGGAAGTCTGCGACCATGATGTGGAGCGCATCAAGCAGATGATCCTGGATATTGTGAACGAGCGGGGCAAGATGCAGAATCCGGTCACCGGCTCCGGCGGTATGTTCATCGGTAAGGTGGCTTACATCGGTGAGGATCTGGATCTGGATATCCAGGTGGGAGATAAGATCGCATCCCTGGTATCCCTCTCGATGACACCCCTCCGGATCGACGAGATCTTAGAGATCCATCCCGATATCGACCGGGTGGACATCAAGGGGCAGGCGGTATTGTTTGAGACGGCCCTGTATGCCAAGCTTCCGGATGATATCAGCGAGCCGCTGGCTCTGGCGGCGCTGGATGTGGCCGGAGCGCCGGCCCAGACTGCCAAGCTGGTGAAGCCTGGCCAGAGCGTATTGATTCTGGGCGGCGCCGGTAAATCC
The DNA here is from genome assembly GCA_949738465.1 of uncultured Lachnospiraceae bacterium. Classification (GTDB taxonomy): domain Bacteria; phylum Bacillota; class Clostridia; order Lachnospirales; family Lachnospiraceae; genus 14-2. The sequence goes on along the minus strand of CATJBQ010000250.1, from coordinate 36,685 downwards.
GGTACGCTGTGCTGCTATGAGGCCATGAAGCGGGTAGGCCCCACCGGGCGTGTGGTGGCGATGGACTACAGCCAGGAGGGAATCGACGAGCTTCTTAAGATCGGCGTCTGCCACAAGGCATTCCAGGCCAGCGCGGCTTTGCCGGTGGATGTGCTGGAGAAGGCGTTGGCTTGTAATGATGGCAAGGAGTACGATGTGTCCATCTGCTGCGTCAATGTAAACAACTGCGAGATGTCCGCAATCCTGCCGGTTCATGACGGCGGCGTGGTATATTTCTTCTCCATGGCCACCAGCTTTACCAAGGCGGCGCTGGGCGCAGAGGGCGTAGGCAAGGACATCGATATGATTATCGGCAACGGCTACACCAAGGGCCATGCGGAGATTACCCTGCAGGAGCTTCGCGAGAATGCCGATATCAGGGATATTTTTGATAAAAAATATGTGTAGGCTGCAGATTGGCTGGAACGATTGAATCCCATAAAACGAGGAGGTTTACTATGAAATTTAATAAAAGCAGAAGCAATGGGCTGTTTCTGGATGTGCCGGATGAGCAGTGGAATGATTGGAAATGGCAGGTGAAGAGCCGCATTGAGACCGTAGACGATCTGAAGAAATATATGACTCTGACTCCAGAGGAGGAGGAAGGAGTAGAGGCCTGCTTAAAGACGCTGCGCATGGCGATTACGCCCTACTATCTGTCCTTGATCGATCTCAATGATCCGAACGATCCGGTCCGGAAGCAGGCGGTACCCACTGCTGCGGAGCTTCACCAGTCGCCGGCAGATCTTCTGGATCCGCTTCACGAGGATACGGATTCTCCGGTGAAGGGTCTGACCCACCGGTATCCGGACCGTGTGCTGTTCCTAATTACTGACATGTGCTCCATGTACTGCCGCCACTGTACCAGAAGACGTTTTGCAGGACATGACGACTGCAGCGTACCCAAGGATCAGATCGACGCCTGCATCGACTATGTACGGAATCACCCGGAGGTGCGCGATGTGCTTCTCTCCGGCGGGGATGCGCTCTTAGTCAGCGACGAGCGGCTGGAGTATATCATTTCCGAGCTGCGCAAGATCGAGCATGTGGAGATTGTCCGGATCGGTTCCCGTACGCCGGTGGTTATGCCCCAGCGTATTACCCAGGAGCTGTGCGATATGTTGAAGAAGTATCATCCCATCTGGCTGAATACCCACTTCAACCATCCCAATGAGATTACCGAGGAGAGCGCGGCGGCCTGTGCAAGGCTGGCAGATGCCGGTATTCCGCTGGGCAACCAGTCGGTGCTTCTGGCAGGGGTGAATGACTGTATCCACATCATGCGCCGTCTGATGCACGGACTGGTGCAGATGCGTGTACGTCCTTACTATATTTACCAGTGTGATCTGTCCTTTGGCCTGGAGCACTTCCGTACGCCGGTTTCCAAGGGAATTGAGATCATTGAGGCTCTCAGAGGCCATACCTCCGGGTTTGCGGTTCCTACCTTTGTGGTGGATGCGCCCGGCGGCGGCGGCAAGACGCCGGTAATGCCCAACTATGTGATTTCCCAGACGCCGGGTAAGGTGATCCTTCGGAATTTCGAGGGCGTAATCACCACCTACACGGAGCCGGAGCATTACGACAACCATTGTCACTGCAAGGACTGCGAGAATCACATGGCCAAGGATATTGTGGGAATCGCATCCTTAGAGCAGGGCGAGGCGTTGAACTTAGAGCCCAAGGGATTGAAGCGTTTGGAGCGTGGCCATCACGAGTAAGGAGGAAGCACCCTTCGGGTGTACCTGTATGCCCAAAGAACGGGGCAATAAGGAGGTAATATGACAAGTAAGCTGAATTTGAACCAGACACTTGTGGACCAGGCCAGGGCCAGCGCGGCCAAGGTAGCGGCGGATGTGCAGGACTTTATTGACCTGCACACCACCGTTACGGTGGAACGTGCCGTGTGCCGTCTGCTGGGAATCGACGGTGTCAATGAGGTGGAGGTGCCGCTGCCCAACGTGCTGGTGGACCACCTGATGGATAAGGGCGTGCTGGGGGCAGGCGCATCCTTCTATATTGGAAATGCCATGCTGGAGCTTGGCATTGATCCCCAGGAGATTGCTGAGAGAGTTAGCCGTGGCGAACTTGATCTGACCGCTTTGCCGGTGCATGAGACAGCCGAGATCCAGAAGGTTATGGATGAAGTGGCAGGGAAGACCACGGAGCGGATCCGGGAGAATGTGAACCAGAGGAATCAGTATCTGGAGGAGTACGGGGACAAGAGCGGGCCTCTGCTGTATATCATTGTGGCTACCGGAAATATTTACGAGGATATCATTCAGGCCAAGGCCGGGGCCAAGCAGGGAGCAGACGTTATCGCCGTGATCCGTACCACCGGGCAGAGCCTTCTGGATTATGTGCCCTACGGCGCTACCACAGAAGGGTTTGGCGGGACCTACGCTACCCAGGAGAATTTCCGCCTGATGCGCGAGGCATTGGATGAGGTGGGACGTGAGGAGAAGCGTTACATTCGCCTGTGCAATTACTGTTCCGGTCTGTGTATGCCGGAGATCGCGGCCATGGGCGCTTTGGAGCGGCTGGATGTGATGCTCAACGACGCGCTTTATGGTATTTTATTCCGCGATATCAATATGCAGCGTACCTTGATCGACCAGTATTTTTCCAGAGTGATCAACGGATTTGCCGGGGTGATTATCAACACCGGCGAGGACAATTACCTGACCACGGCCGACGCGGTGGAGGAGGCACATACGGTGCTGGCTTCCCAGTTTTTAAATGAGCAGTTCGCCTTGAAAGCGGGGCTTCCCGAGGAGCAGCAGGGCTTAGGCCATGCCTTTGAGATTTCTCCCGATGTGGAGAACGGCTTCCTCTATGAACTGGCCCAGGCACAGATGGCGCGGGAGATTTTCCCCAATGCGCCGCTGAAATATATGCCGCCCACCAAGTTTATGACGGGGAATATTTTCCGGGGCCATGTGCAGGATGCACTGTTTAACATGGTGACGGTGCTGACCAACCAGAGAATCCATCTGCTGGGGATGATGACGGAGGCGATCCATACGCCGTTCATGTCGGACCGTGCCCTGGCCATTGAGAATGCACAGTATATCGCCCGGACCATGAAGGATCTGGGGGATGAGCTTGTATACAAGGATGGCGGCATTATGCAGAACCGGGCCAACGAGGTTTTGGAAAAGGCGGCGGCTTTGCTTAAGGAGATTGAGCAGAAGGGCATGTTTGCCACCTTAGAGGCGGGAACCTTTGCGGATATCAAGCGGCCCAAGGACGGCGGGAAGGGGCTTGCCGGCGTGGTGGCCAAGGAGAATGTGTACTTCAATCCCTTTATTGCGCTGATGGCGCCGGAAAACCGTGGAAAGGAGGCAGTGTAAATGAGTTCTGGACTGTATGATTTACATAAAAAGGATTTTGATAAAACCCTGGACCTGAAGAAGCTGCGTCCCTACGGCGATACCATGAACGACGGCAAGGTGCAGTTGAGCTTTACGCTGCCCGTGAAGGATGATGAGCGGGGGGAGGAAGCGGCCAGGCAGATCGCGCGGGCCATGGGGCTGGAGGATGTGAATATTGCCTTCCACAATCCGCTGGATAAGGAATACACCATGTATGTGGTATACGGAAGCTGCAGCCATACGGTGGATTATACCTCCATTCGGGTGCAGACGGTGGAATCCGACACCATGAGCATGGAGGAGGTAGACGCCTATATTAAGGAAAACATCGGGCGCAAGATCGTGGTGGTGGGGGCCTCCACGGGAACCGATGCCCATACGGTAGGTATCGACGCCGTGATGAACCGCAAGGGGTTTGCGGGCCATTACGGGCTGGAGCGCTATGAGATGATCGAGGCGCTGAACATGGGAAGCCAGGTGCCCAACGAGGCTTTTGTGGAGAAGGCGTTGGAGCTGAATGCGGACGTGCTGCTGGTATCCCAGACGGTAACACAGAAGGATATCCATATCCAGAACCTGACGGAACTCATCGAACTTCTGGAGGCGGAGAATCTCCGGGACCGGTTTGTGGTATGCTGCGGCGGAGCCCGTATTACCCACGAGCTGGCCAAGGAGCTTGGGTATGACGCCGGCTTTGGAGCCGGGAAGTTTGCGGAGGACGTGGCGTCCTTTGCAGTGACAGAGATGGTAAAACGTGGCGTAAAATAGTCTTTTTTGGGAGAAGGAGATGCCATTGGAACGGAAGAAGTCACCGGTTGGTGGCTTCTTTCTTTTCGCATATTGCCCAGACAGAAATCTTATGATAAAATAGGAGTATAAAGGAAGAAAGGGGAGTTTCTGCTAAATTTGATCTTGGGGTAATGCATCAGAATGCTGGGACAAGGAGGAATGATATGGAAGGTCAACTGGAGTGGAAGGAACGGTATAATATTGGCATCGATCAGGTTGATGGGCAGCACCAGAGGTTGTTTCGGATTATAAATAAGCTACGTTCCGTCAGCGAGGATGAGGATAAGGGCCCCTGGGTATGCCAGGAGGGGATCAAATATTTTAAGAACTATGCGACAAGGCATTTTGCAGATGAGGAAGAATACATGGCGTCTGTTTCTTATCAGGATCTGGCGATTCATAAGCGGCTTCATGAGGATTTCCGCCTCAGAAGGCTTCCGGCCCTGGAGAAGGAGCTCATGGAGACAGAATATGCCAAAGAGGCCATCGACCATCTGCGGGCAATCTGTACGGCATGGCTGATTGAACATATCCAGGTGGAGGATCAGGCCATTGCGGGCAGCGGAATCGGCAGATGGGCGAATCTGATGTCAAAGGGGGAGCTTGAGCCCATAAGGCGCGCGGTGGGGGAGAAACTTGCGGAGATGTTTGGACAGGAACCGCAGCTACTTACGGAATGCTATAACGGGGAGCACTTTGGAGAAGGAGTGTTTTTCCGGTTTTCCTACGGGACGAAGGAAAAGGGCAAGCAGGATATTGTCCTGGTTTTTGAAAAAAAGCTGTTGATTCATATGATCGAGCAGCAGGCGGAGGAGCAGGAACGGTCGGGCTCCTTGATGCTGGAAAATATCCGGGGGGTAGCGGAGCAGTTAGAGGAGATCCAGGATTATTTCTTTGCGGATGGAAAATATGAGCTTCTGGGGGAAAACCAGCTCACCAGGGATCAGTTCCGGCGTATTCTGCTGCGGCAGCACCCAAGATTCAGCCTGCTTTTCAATACGGGCATGGGATATTTCGGATATTGTGCCATCACGGCGCATTTTAATAAAAACGATGGCCAGGAGACGGAGAAGGAAGGCAGGGAAGCCGGGGAGCCCCGGGCGGAAGAGGGCGCCAAGGCGGCCGGAAAGAAGGAGGCGCCGGCTGGAAAGGGCTTCGAAGGGGGCAGGAAGAAAGAAGCTCCGGTAAAGAAGGAGGCGCCGCCGAAGAAGGAGGAACGCCCCAGGGAACGAAAAAAGGTGCTTGTGGTGGACGATTCCGGGATGGTGCGCCGGGTGATGAAGGATCTGTTAGAGGAGGAGTATCAGGTTACCCTGGCCCGGTCCGGGATATCCGCAATCCGCGCGATGGACAGAGAGCGTCCGGATATGATCCTTCTGGATTATAACATGCCGGTGTGCGACGGCGCCCAGCTTCTGGAGATGATCCGTACGGAGGATGATTTCAGGAATATTCCGGTAATCTTTCTGACAGCTACCATTGACAAGGAGAGCGTGAAGCGGGTGGTGCCCTTAAAGCCGGAGGGGTATCTCTTAAAGAGCATGAGGCCCGCGGAGATTAAGAAAAAAATTGATGTGTATTTTGCGAAGAATCCTGGATGATTCTGATTGGAGCGTGCGCCCGTGGGGCGCACGTTTTGCGTTTATTGAAACAGGTCTTTCAGGGAACGGAGGATGACGCCTTCTAAAATATACTTAAAAGTAGTATACTCGTAATTCACTAAAAAATCATTTAAAATAGGCGATAAAAATCTTTTTTCTATTCTGCACCGGAAAAACTATATAAGATAGAGAAAAAGCATACCGGTTGTGGAACATTCCCAAAAAATAACAGATAAAACTGTGAAATATCCCGAAATGAAAAAGAATGATTCCGATATATTGAAAATGAAAAGGAGGTGTGTTATAGTATAAACACAAATTGGTATGGAAAATATACATACATATGTACATAAGAAAAATATACCAATAGAAGGAGGATACCTATGAAAGGAAAGAAATTAGCAGCGTTGTTACTGGCCGTGACTACATTGGCCGGTTCTGTATTGGCAGGATGCGGGGGCGAAGACGCGCCCAGGACGCCGGACACCCCGGCATCTACGGAAGGATCGGAAGGATCGGAAGGATCTGGGGATTCCCAGGAGGAAAAGGGCGGCAGCGGGGAGAAGGTGCAGGTGAACGTATGGTTTGGCAGCGACGCCATGTCGTCCAAGGAGGCGATTGTGGAGGCCTTCAACCAGGAGCAGGACGGGATCGAAGTGATTGCTTCCTATTATGATACGGACGGGCTGAAGGATGCCCTGAAGGTAGCCGCTTCCTCCAATACGCTTCCGGATACCTGGAGAACTTACGGCGGAAGCCTGGGCGGGTATTTTGTGGACAACGGGCTGTGCAAGGATATGACCGATTATGCCGCGGAGCATGGCTGGGATCAGATTTTCACCCCCGGGCCTACGGAATTATGTACCTATGACGGAAAATTATACGGATACCCCTGCAGCTATAACGTGATCACCATGTGGTACCGGAAGGATATTTTTGAGCAGAATAACCTGGAGGTTCCCACCACCTTTGAAGAATTTGAGCAGGTATGCGCCACGTTAAAGGAAAAAGGAATCACGCCGATTTCCACGGCGGGATTAAACGGATGGCATGTGATGCGTCTGGTGGAGCTTTTGATCGAGCACTATGCCGGAGCAGAGCTGCATGATTCCCTGAATAACTTTGAAGCAAGCTGGGACTGCGACGCAGTGGTACAGGCCCTGGCAAAATATAAGGAATTCTGCGACAAGGGCTATTTTCCGGACGGATTTGTAACGGCAGATCCGGATAATACCAACATGGCAGTATTTGCCGGTACCGCCGCCATGGACATTGACGGCCAGTGGTTTGATTCCAACTGTGTGACCAATGAGCAGGATACAAGTCTTTTCGGCGCATTTTCACTGCCCACAGGAGGAACCAACCGTGTATCGGCTTTTGCGGAAATGTTCCAGTTTTCCAAGGATATCACGCCGGAGAAGCTGGATGCCACCATCGCGTTCCTGGATTATTATCTCAGCGATGAGAATGTAGAAAAATATCCGGACGGCTACAACCTTCCGCTGCCAAAGTACGGGGCCTCTGTTCCCGAGGGACAGCCCCATGTAGAGGAAGTGTTCAATATGAGCAATGAAAACGGAACCTTTGCCATTGCCGACCAGGTTTTGCCGGCAGAGGTGGCGGACGTCCTGTTCAATGCCCAGGCAGCCATTGCAAACGACGAGATGACGCCGGAAGAAGCGGCAAAGGCCATTCAGGCCGGTATCGAGGCACATACGGAGGAGTAATCAGGCTTTTAAGGACGGCCAGGAAACATACGAACGTATGTTTCCTGGAATCCCATCCGCAGAGGAAGGAGCAGTATGAAAGGAAAAAGAAAAGCAGATCCGGGAGCTTACATGTTTTTGGTTCCGGCCTTTGTCATTTATGTGGCTGTCATCGTGATTCCCATACTATATTCGCTGTTTATCAGTATGCATGACTGGAACGGCGTTGGAGAGATGAAGTTCCTGGGGCTTGGGAATTATATCCAGTTGTTTACGGCAGATGAGGTTTTCCAGAAATCCCTGGTGAATACCATTATCTGGGTACTATTGACGATTGTAGTGACAACCAGTATCTCGCTTTTGTTTGCGGTGATGCTGAACAAAAAATTTGCAGGAAGAACTCTGTTCCGGGGACTTTTGTATTTTCCCTGTGTCATTGCTCCCATTGCCGTCTCCATTATCTGGCGGTGGATGTATGATCCCAATATCGGATTTTTCAACTGGTTTTTTGATGCGATCGGCCTTAGTTACCGCCAGACCTGGATCTCGGATCCCAAGGTCAGCCTGTATGCGCTTTTTGTGGCGGCGATTTGGCAGATGATTGGCCAGCCCATGATCCTGTTTCTGGCGGGACTTCAGACCATACCTGGCGAAATCCAGGAGGCCGCATTTATCGACGGGGCGAATTCCATACAACAATTTTTCCGGATTACGATTCCCATGTTAAAGGAAACCTTTGTTATGGTCCTTGCCACCTTGATTGTAAACGCCATCAACGTATACGATATCATCTGTGGTCTGACCAACGGCGGCCCCAACAATGCCACGCAGGTGCTGTCCACCTATATGTATACCCAGACCTTCCAGTACAACCATGTGGGGACGGGTACGGCGGTGGCCTGTGTGATGCTGCTGATCTCTCTGGTCGTGATTGTGCCCTACGTGTCATTTTCCGCCAGGGACGAATAGGAGGAGGATTGCGATGTCTGGGAAAACAAAAAAATATGGGAAAAAAGCGGTTCTGTATCTGATTCTGATCCTGATTGGAATCATCTGGATCGTACCGGTCCTGGCCGTGGTGGCCACCTCCCTGAAATCAAAACAGGATTTTTTCAGCGGTTTGAGTCTGTTTGAGCTGCCGGATCAGATTGCCTGGAGCAATTTTGTGAATGCCATGACAAAGGGCCGGCTTTTCATGTATATGAAAAATGATCTGCTGGTATCGGTGATCAAGGTGCCCCTTGGCATTTTTGTGGAATCCCTGGCCGCCTTTGCGCTGACACGGACAAACATCCGGCATAAAACGGGGATTTTCATCTTCTTCCTGATCGGTATGATGCTTCCCATGCAGGTGGCCCTGGTGCCCATCAATGTGATTTTTAACAAAATCAACTGGATCAATACCTTTCATGGACTGATTTTTGTATACATCGGGTTTGGTATTTCCATCGGAATCCTGATCCTTCGGGGGTTCATGCGGGGAATCCCCAGGGAGCTTGACGAGGCGGCGCGCATCGACGGGTGTACCAAATGGCAGCTTTACTATAAGATTATTATGCCCATCACGAAGCCGGCCGTTGCCACGCTGATTATCACCGATTTTTTATCTACCTGGAACGAATATCTTCTGGCCAGCGTGATCATCAACGATACCTACAAAAAAACGGTTCCGGTGGGGCTTATGACCTTCGTGGGAGAGCATGGGACGGATTACGGCTACCTGTGCGCGGGCGTTCTGATCTGCGTGATACCGGTGCTGATCGTATATCTGGTTTTCCAGCGCTACTTCGTGGAAGGAATTTCCGGGGCAGTAAAATCATAGGAAAGGGGAAAAGAAATGTTTCAGTATTTATTTGAGGTACCGGATGAGAAAAAATACAGGGTGATCGTGCATACGGACTGTATGAACGAGGCGGATGACCAGTTTGCGCTGGCCCACCATCTGCTGACGCCGAAGTTTCTTGTCACGGGAATTGTGGCAGGTCATTTTGACAGCTATCCCCAGATCTATGGAAAGGCAAATACCATGGAGGCCAGTTACCAGGAGATTCTGCATATCCTTAGCCTTATGGGAGTCCGGGAGGAATACGGGGGCCGTGTCTTTCGGGGAGCCTGCGGCAGTCTGCCGGGAGAAAGGGAGCCTGTCGCTTCGGAAGGGGCGGAATATATCATCCGGGAAGCCATGAGGGAGGATCCCCACCCGCTTTTTATTGTGTGCCAGGGGGCGGTGACAGATCTGGCCAGCGCCATACTGATGAAGCCAGAAATCTGTTCCCGCATGACGGCCGTGTGGATCGGCGGAGGCCCCTACCCTTGCGGCGGGGAAGAATTCAATCTGTGGAATGATATTGCGGCGGCCAATGTGGTGTTCCAATCGTCCATGCCCTTGTGGCAGATTCCCATGGATGTATACAAGCAGATTTCCGTAACCCTGGCCGAGCTTCAATACCGCGTAGCGCCCTGCTCTGAAATCGGAAATTATCTCTTCACCCGTATGGCGGAGTACAATACCAGAATGGGAGGGGAGAAGATCTGGCCCCATGGAGAGTGCTGGGGCTTAGGAGACCAGGCGGGGATCACCGTGCTTCTGGAGGAACTGGAGGCGGTGAATTATGACTGGATCCCAGCCCCTGTGGTGGATGAGGATATGCATTATATCCATCATCAGAACAATCGCCCCATCCGCGTTTACCGGCGTGTGGACGCAAGGTTTACCATGGAGGATTTCTATGCCAAGCTTGCCATACAGTTTGGAAAAAAGAACTGACGTTCGCGCGGATTCCGGTTTTGCCAAATGCCTTGCCAAAATTTTACCATTTTCGAAAAAAATATGATAAAATAAAAGCAGTAAATTTTTTGCAGAGGGAGAGAGGAAATTGGCAATCATACAGGAATATAAGCTTACGCCACATGAGGAGGCCGTGGAGAAAATACTGCTCTATCTGGAGGAACAGAATCTGAAACCGGACGACAGGCTGCCGGGGGAACGGGTGATGTGCGGGATGTGGGATCTCAACCGCTCTACCCTGCGCAGCGCCATCTGGGAATTGATGGAGCGGGGCGTCTTATATAATAAAACGGGGGCCGGAACCTTTGTGAAGGAACCGAAGCTTAAGTGGAATCTGCAGGATCTGGAATCGATCTCGGAGCGGGCCAGGGAACTGGGGAGAAGCCTGGAGTCTGTGGTGATCGAGCAGCGCATGACCGAGTGCAATAAAAAGCAGGCGGCGGCCTTTGCGGTTCCCCTTGGCCATAAGGTGCTGCATCTGGTCCGTCTGCGGAAGCTGGATGCAACGCCGGTGATGATTGAGACAACCGAGGTGAAGATCGACGGCTATGACGGTATTCTCCAGCATGATTTTTCCAGGGAATCCCTCTATGATGTGCTGGAAACCTACGGTGTCACAGGGCATTCGGGCAGTGAGAAGATCCGGATTACCTTTGCCACCCCGGAGGAGGCGGAGATTCTGGAGATTGCGCCGGGGACGGCCCTGTTCTATCTGTCCGGCGAAGTGCGGGATGAAGCGGGACGGCTCATCGAGCGGTTTAAGACCGTTGCGCGGTCCGATAAGCTTCAGTTTACAAGCAGGTTAGCGAGGAAATAAGACATGGAAAAAAGAAACCAGAACGCACCGATTTATTTACAGCTTCGGGAAGTGATACGGACGAAAATCGAAGAGGAGGAGTTTCTGCCGGGAACGGCCATTCCGTCGGAGAATGCCCTGGCTGAGACCTACGGCATCAACCGCCTGACAGTGCGCAGCGCTATCGACACGCTGGTGAAGGAAGGGCTGCTTAGGCGGGTACAGGGCAAAGGCGTATTTGTGGTGGGGGAGAAGCTGGAGCAGAATCTGTATACCCTGGACGGTTTTTCCAAAACCATACGCGGGAAAAATAAGACCCCCAAGGTCAAGGTGCTGGTCAAGAGCCTTCGTCCGGCAGGGGGGCGTTTTGCGAAAATTTTTGGAATTGGGGAGGAAGAACCGGTTTTCTATATCAAGCGGATCTGCTATGTGGAGGATACGCCTTTTTCCCTGGAGGATATTTATATCCCGGAGTATATCCTTCCGGAATTGATCAATGTGGATCTGGCTGTGTTTTCCATCTATGAGACGTATGAGTTTTTCGGGGTGGAACTGAAGCAGGCGTTTCAAACGTTAAATATTACCCATTTGAATAAAAAAGGAGCGAGAGCGCTGGGGATTGACGCTTCTCTGCCGGTTTTTATGTTTGAGTGCACCAGTTATGACAACCATGACCGGGCGATTGAATATACAAGGACCTATACCAGAGAGGATCTGTGTGGCTATACGGTTAATTTTTATAAAAATCAGGCAGATTGGCAGCTCCCGGAGAAATTAGGAGGAACTGACAGTGTTGAAATTCGAGGAACAAAAACAGATTGACAGTGTAAACGGAGCACTGAAACTTCGTGAAAAAATTAACGGGATCGTAGACGGAATCTGCCGGGAAGGATACCGGAATCTCTGCTGGCTGGGAATCGGGGGTACCTATGCTTCCTGTCTGCAGGTGGAAGTACATATGAAGGAAAGATCAGAACTGCCGTTTTTTGTGGAAAATGCCGCCGAATATCTGGCCACGGGAAACCGGCGGATTGGGGCGGGGAGCCTTGTGGTGATCTCTTCCGTAACCGGCAATACTGTGGAAATGGTGGAAGGGGTCCAAAAAGCCCGGGAGGCGGGCGCAAAGGTTTTAGGCTTTATCGACGAGGAGACGGCGGAGCTGGCGGCTCTGGTGGATTATGAAGTGGCGTATCCCGGAAACGAGCAGTTGAAATTTTTCATGGTGGCGGACCGGTTTATGTACCAGGCAGGCGAATTTCCGGAATACGACCGGTTTTACCGGGAGCTGGAGGAGCATCTGGCCGTTGATCTGGCGGAAGTGGAGAAGAGGGCCGATGCGCTGGGGGAGGAATTTGCCAGGAAGCATAAGGATGATGCGATCCATTATTTTGTGGGAGCCGGCAACCAGTATGGGGCGACCTATTCTTATGCCATGTGTTATTGGGAGGAACAGCACTGGATCCGGACCAGGTCCATCCACAGTGCGGAATTTTTCCACGGAATGCTGGAGATCATTGACCGGGATACGGCGGTGACGGTGTTTGTGGGCGAGGATTCCCAGCGGTGCTTAAGTGAGCGTGTGGCCGCCTTTTTACCCCGCGTCTGCGCGAATTACACGATTATTGATACGAAGGATTATGAATTGCCGGGGATCAGCCCGCAGTTCCGGGGAGCCTTGTCCCATCTTGTGATGCATGCCGTCACCCAGCGGATCGATGCCCATCTGGAACGGCTGAACTGCCATCCCATGGAGATCCGCCGTTATTACCGGAGACTGGATTATTAGCGTATGGGGCATGGAATCGGAGGCGACGGACAGATGAAAATGATCGATTATATCAAGAAGGAGCCGGAACAGCTTTTGGAGAATATTGCAAATGCCAGGGAGCTTGTAAAGCCTCTGGTGGAAAAATACAGGGAGAATGGGAATCGGAGGATCGGATTGATCGCCTCCGGTTCTTCCTATCATGGGGCGGTATCGGCCAGACCCTATATGGAGAAATGCTTAGGCGTACAGGTCCGGATTTATATGCCTTATTCTTTTCGGTATTACGAAGAAATCCGATGGGATTACTTCTATTTCTTTATTTCCCAGAGCGGGAGGAGCTCGAACATCCGCAATGCGATGCAGAAATTCCGGCAGGAGGGGCGGGAAACCATTTTGGTGACGGGAAACCCCGGAGCGGCAGGAGAGGCGGCAGACTGCTGTGTGGATTATGGCGTGGGACAGGAGACGGTGGGATATGTGACCATCGGGTATGTGACCCTGGCGTTATTCCTGATGCTTTTTGCCTTAGAAACGGGCCTGGCATCCGGGCAGATCGATGATGCGGCCTATCGGGAGAAAATTAATGAGCTTAAGGGCGCCGCATACCAGAACCGGGCGATGTACCAGAGGGCGGAGAATTTTTACAAAAGCCATCAAAAGGAAATGCTGTCCCTTTCCAAGGCGTTTATTTGTGGAGCCGGGGCGAATTATGGCACGGCATTGGAAGGGGCGCTGAAGCTTGGGGAAACGGTCAGAATTCCGGTGATGGCCTGTGAGATAGAGGAATTTCTTCATGGTCCCAATATACAATTGACGCCGGAGTATACGGTGTTTTTGCTGGATAATGGCGATGAGGCCGGCGAGCGGGTCAGAGAGATTTTCCATGCCCTGCAGGTTATTACGGACAAGGTATATCTTCTGGGGCCTTCGGGCATTCTGGCAAAGGGAGAGGACCGGGAGGAAGCGGATGATGGAATTCTGGCACAGGTGCGTCCTCTTTGTGATGTGGTTTGCTTTCAGTGCCTTTCCTATTGGATTCCCACGGATCTGGACCGCTGGAGGGAGCATCCCCTTTTCCTGGAAATGGAACGGCAGATTACTTATAAAATAAATGACAAAACGGAGGAGCAGCATGAGAAGTAATATCAGAATTGCATGTGCAGGCGATAACTGCATGGACGTTTATGACGCACAGAAGGAGGCGTTCCCGGGAGGAAATCCGGTGAATGTGGCTGTGTATGCCGCACGGCTGGGATGTACGGCGTCTTATACCGGCGTGGTGGGAAGCGACCCTTACGGGCAGCAGATGATTGCGGCGCTTGCGGAGAAGGGCGTTGACACCTCCCATATCCGGGTGGCCTTTGGGCACACGGCCGTCACGCATGTGGAAATCAAGGACGGGGAACGGATTTTAGGAGAGTATGAGGAGGGCGTCCTTGCGGAGTTTGCCCTGCGGCAGAATGATCTTGATTTCCTGTGCAGCCATGATCTGGTGGTGACCGGAATCTGGGGAAAGATCGAGGGGGAGCTTCCCAAAATAAAGGCAAGAGGTGTTCCGGTGGCCTTTGATTTTGCAACGAAGCTGACGGATGAACGGGTGGAGGAGGCGCTGCCCTTTGTGGATTACGCGTTTTTCTCTTATGATGAGGGGGAGGAGAAGGAACTGCAGGAATTCATGAAAAAAATGCAGGCCCGGGGGCCTCGGGTGGTGGTTGTGACGCTGGGGGAAAAGGGCAGCGTTGCCTTTGACGGAAAGGAATTTCTCCGGTGCGGGATCGTTCCCTGTCCCGTGGCGGATACCATGGGAGCCGGGGACAGCTATATTGCCGGCTTCCTGGTGGGAATTCTGGAAGGGAAGGAATTAGAGGACTGCATGAAGCAGGGGGCAAAAAGCAGCAGCGTCACATTGCAGTACGTTGGGGCCTGGTAGAATATCGCGGAAAGGAAGAAGGAAATTCAATGGAGATCGGAATGTTTACCAGCGGATATCAGCGGTATCCTCTGGAGAAAGCTTTTGCGGATGCAAAGAGATTTGGATATGACTATATTGAACTGTTGGGCGGAAGGCCCCACGCTTTTGCTTTTGACTTGCAAAAGGGAGAATTAAAGGAAGTTTTAACTTTTGTGGACCGATACGAAATGCCGGTGGCGGTGTATACGCCGGAGCATAACGGCTATCCTTATAATTATATGATGGGAAGCGCCTGTCAGTGGGAGGATGCGATGCTGTACCTGGAGACGGCCCTGGAGATGGGAAAAGCCCTGGGAGCGGAGTATACGCTGATCTCCGCGGGGCATGCGGGGAATACGGCTACGGAGACAGAGATCCGGACCCGGCTGGACCGGTCGCTGCTTCGCTTATGCAAAAAGGCCGAAAAGCTGGATCATAAGATCCTGCTGGAGCCATTGACACATTTTGAGACGAACGTATGTACCAGCGCCAATTGCCTGGCCGGAATTCTGGAACGGATCCATTCCCCGTATCTTTCGGGGATGTGCGACGTGGCAGTTCCCTTTGTGGAGGGGGAGCCGGTGGTGGATTATCTGACAAAACTGGGATCTGATATGCAGCATCTCCACCTGGTGGACAGTAATGGAACCGATGAGACCCATTTGCTGCCGGGGGAAGGACGGATGCCGCTGCCGGAGCTTCTGGCTGAAATGAGGCGGTATGGGTACGACAAAAGGGCAACCATAGAACTGGTTACGGCGTATCTGAACGAGCCGTCTCTGTATGCCGGGCGGGCGCTGGAGCGGGTGCGGGAGTGTCTGGGGGCCTGGTAAAATCGATAACCACGAAGCCGTCGCAAGATGAACACCATACAAGTCAATATAATTCTTAAACCACTCATAGTGAAAATTAACAAAATTATTCACAATTTTTCCGGAAATAAAAGAACAAAACGGCGAAAAGCCTGCAATCACAAGGAAAACGCGATTGTCTATTTTGTATAGTCGCCTGTTTTGTCCAGAGGAGCAAATTGGTTCAAAATTGTTGACATATTATATAGATGATATTAAAATAATTTTAGACCAAATGAGACAGAGCGGTCAGATTACATACGGCATACGCCCGAAAGAGAAGGAGGACAACATGAAAAAAAGGTTTTTAGTACTTGTATTGGCTGCGGCGATGGCATTGAGCGCATGTGGAGGCGAACAGCCCCAGAAGCCCGCGGAAGGAAACCAGGAAGGGAATCCGAAGGAAGAACAGCAGCCGCCCGCGGAGACGGAGGATCAGGGACAGGCAGATACGGACGAGAAGGAACCCGCGTCCGGGGAGCCGGTGTATGGCGGTGTGCTGAAGGTGGGCAGCTACTTATCGCCCTCCGTGCTGGGGTATACGCCGGAATGTGGCTCCAATACCAACATTCAATATCTGAGGCTGAATTTCAATTCCTTGTGCAATTACGATGAAACAGGCGCGCTGTGCGAGGATCTTGCCACGGAGTGGTCGTCGGATTATGAATCGAAGACACTGACCTTCAAGCTGCGGGAGGGCGTTACCTTCAGCGACGGGACACCCTTTAACGCCGAAGCGGTAAAATGGAACATCGAGCAGTACGTGGAGGCAAAGCGGAGCGAGACGGCCGAGGTAGAATCCATTGAGACGCCGGATGAAAGCACGGTAGTTATTCATCTGAGCAGTTGGAATTCTTCCGCCCTGAACAGCATTGGCTACATGGTTTACTACATGTCTCCCACGGCAGTGCAGGAAAACGGTGTGGAATGGGCCCGGGAGAATCCGGTGGGTACCGGCCCCTTCGTATTAAAGGAGTGGGAGAAAGGGGTATGCATTTCCTACGAGAAGAATGAGAATTACTTTGAGGAGGGCAGGCCTTATCTGGACGGAATCGATATGCAGATTATTGAGGATTCCACAACGCTCTTAAACGCGTTTAAGAATCGGGAGATTGATATTCTGGCACACTGTGATTACACCCGTGTCAATATGGAATTGGATTCCATGGGCTTTACAAAGCTTTCAAATCTTACCGGAATTGGCTGTGAGGGAACGGGCCTTATCTGCAGCAGCGCGGCAGAGAATTCTCCCTGGGCGGATGCGAAGGTGCGCCAGGCAATGTGCTATGCGGTGGATGTAGACACTCTGGTCGAAGGCATCGGCTTCGGATACCAGCAGAAGATCAATCAGTGGGCCGTGGAGGGCGCTTCCACCTGGTCGCCCAATGTGAAGGGTTACGCTTATGACCCGGAAAAGGCAAAAGCGCTTCTGGCAGAGGCTGGCTATGGGGACGGTTTCGATACCGTCCTGTACACAGAACGCAGCGACGGCTATGCCGTATCCATTTCCGAATATCTGGATGCAGTTGGCATCCGTGCGGCGGTGGAGCAGATCGACGACAACAAGCTTTCCGATATGATGGTCAATGGCTGGGATGGCTTAATGTTCCATTACTTTACCATTACGCCGGACTTAAGCCTGTATATGAGCCGTCATCTGCTGGCAGACGGAGCCTATTATGCACCGGCGATTCTCCATCCCCAGGATTGCCTGGACATCCTGGAACAGATCAAGACGGCGAAGGATGAGGAGACGAAGCAGCAGCTTTCCTGGTCCCTGCAGGAAAAAGTATATGACGAGTATGCGCTTTTCGGACTGCCGCTCTATACGGAGCCGCTGGCAACCTTTGTATACGAAAATGTGCATGATTGCCAGTGGGGATTCTATCATGCGTCTGCATGGGAGCCCGCCGACACCTGGATGGACGCAAAGTAGAGAAAGACGAACAATTCGCAACAAAGATACGGATGGCATTCTTGGATGAAAAAGGGAGCCGCGCACCAGTCTGGTGTACGGCCCCTTTTTACAAAAGAGACCTGCGGAAGCTGGAATTTGGAGGAAACCTTATGGGACGTTATATTGTAAAACGAGTGGCGCAAAGCGTGATTGTCCTGCTGATTGTTACACTGCTGATTTTTCTCGTTATGCATTCGATACCGGGAAATCCCATCAGACTGTATCTGGGAGACGGCGCCACGACGGAGCAGATCGAATATTATACGGAAGTGTTTGGCTTTGACCAGCCGGTGCTGGTTCAATATGTAAAATGGCTGCGGGGGATTGTGACAGGCGAATGGGGGAGATCCATCTGTTTTGCCACAGATATTACTACCCTGCTTCCAGACCGGATTGTGGCGACGCTTTCCGTGACGATTCCGTCGCTGGTTATTTCCGTGATCCTGGGAGTGCTTCTGGGCATTATCGCGGCCGTGAAGCGGAACGGGTGGATCGATTCCCTGGTTTCCGGATGCGCCAATATCGGGATGGCGACACCGGCCTTCTGGCTTGCCATTTTATTTGTATACATCCTGGCTTTGAAATGTAAGCTGCTGCCGGTGCAGGGCTATACGCCGCTGACGGAGGATTTCACCCTGGGCGTCAGGAAGCTGGTGATGCCGGTTCTGGTCTTGTCCCTGGGATCCATTGCCTATTATGCCAGGCAGACGAGGTCTGCCATGCTGGAGGTAATCAACCAGGATTTTATCCGCACGGCGCGCTCGAAGGGTCTGAAGGAGCGGACCATTATGCTGGTGCATGCGCTGCATAACGCGCTGATCCCGCTGGTGACGGTTCTTGGCATGTCCATTGGAAACCTGCTGGGCGGCACGGTGTTGGTAGAACAGGTGTTCTGTATACCGGGAATCGGTTCCCTGCTTCTGACGGCAATTCTGAACGTGGATTATATCCTGGTACAGGATATCATTTTGATTATGTCATTGTTTGCACTGGGCAGTAATTTGATTGTGGACATTTTGTATGGCTACATTGACCCGAGAATTCGTGTGAAGTAGGGAGGTGTGGGTATGGAAGTACAGAAAGGAAAACAACATACAACAGCAAAAAGGATGCAGGAATTTGCAGGGGTATTTTTTTCAAGAAAGCTGGTCATTTTTGGATTTATCATTATTGTGGCGATGATCCTTCTGGCCCTGCTGGTTCCTGTTTTAAGTCCCTATGATCCCAACCTGTCCTCCCTGAAGGAGGTATTAAGGCATCCTGACATCTCCCACTGGCTTGGGACGGATGACCTGGGGCGCGACGTGCTGACACGGATCCTGTACGGTACGCGCGTATCCCTGCTGGTGGGGCTGGCTTCCACCCTGGTAGCCGGTGTGCTGGGGATGGCCTTGGGGCTGATCGCCGGATATATGGAAGGAATTGTGGACAGCGTGATTATGCGTATTATGGATGCTATGCTGGCCGTTCCAATCGTTATCCTGGCGCTGTTTCTGGGCAGTGCCCTGGGGAAGGGGCTTGGAAATATCATTTTCTGCATCGGCATTTCCATGATCCCCCGCTATGCCAGAGTCACCCGGGGCAGCGTGCTGAGCGTAAAAAAGCTGGACTATATTACGGCCGGGAGGATCTATGGCGCATCGCGGTTTCAGATTGCGGTAAAGCACATTTTGAAAAACTGCCTGTCCTCCAACCTGGTCATGATGACCATGAACCTGGGGGATGCGATCCTGACAGAGGCCAGTCTCAGCTACCTGGCGATGGGAATCAACCCGCCCACGGCGTCCTGGGGAGGAATGGTCAGCAATGGATACGAGTGGCTGAGTATGAACCCCTGTGTGGCAATTGCGCCTGGTATTTTTATTGTACTGACGGTCTGGGCGTTCAACGTATGTGGGGACGCTCTGCGGGACGTGCTGGATCCGAAGCTTAAAGGAACCTTATAGATGGGAGGTGAAGCAATGAAACGACTGTTGGAAGTAAAAGATTTAACCATGGAATTCAGGCAGAGGTCTAAGACCCTGATTGCGGCAAACCATATTTCCTACTATCTGGAGGAAGGAGAGATTGTGGCCTTTGTGGGGGAAAGCGGAAGCGGGAAGTCTGTGACCCAGTATAGCGGCCTTCAATTGGTACCCTGCCCTCCGGGCCATGTGGCGGGCGGAGAGATCTGGTTTCAGGGGGAAAATATTTTAAGCTACGGGCCCGGCAGTGAGAAGCTGCGCCAGATCCGCGGCGGGCAGATCGGGGTTATTTTTCAGGAGCCCATGACGTCCTTAAATCCGGTGATGACCATCGGAAAACAGATGGCGGAATCTATATGCCTGCATCTGAAAATGAGCAAAAAAGAAGCGCGCCAAAGAGCGGAGGAATTGCTGGAAAAGGTGGGGATTCCGGATGCAAAGGAACGCCTGAAAGCCTATCCCCATCAATTGTCCGGCGGCATGCGGCAGCGGGTGATGATCGCCATGGCATTGTCCTGTAATCCCAAGGTCCTGATTGCGGACGAGGCCACTACTGCTCTGGATGTAACTACCCAGGCGCAGATTCTGGAGCTGATGAAGAATATCGTAAAGGAGACAGGGACCACCCTGGTGATTGTAACCCATAACTTAAGCCTTGTGGCCCGTTACGCGGACCGGGTGTACGTTATGTATGCCGGAGAAATTGTGGAGGCGGGAACGACGGATGAGATCTTCTATCATGCCAGCCATCCCTATACCATCGGTCTTTTGAAAGCGATTCCGAGCTTAAGCGCTCCCCGTGAACAGAAGCTGGTTCCCATCAGCGGAAATGTAGGAAATCTTGCAGACCGTGGACAGAACTGCATGTTTTTGCCCAGATGTCCTTATGCGTCAAAGGAATGCGAAAGCAAAGGGACGCCGCAGCCTGCTCCGGTGGGAGATTCGGATACACACATCCGTGCGTGTCACAGGACGCTGACCCGGGAGGTATTGGAAAAGGAGCAGCCGGCTCCGCAGGCCCTTTTGCGGACAAAGAAGCAGGGGGATGCGCAGGAAAATCAGGTGTTACTGCAGGTGGAGGATCTGAGCGTGACATTTCCCATCTACAGCGGCGTTTTCCGCAAGAAAATCGGAGAAGTCAGCGCTGTGAACCATGTGAGCTTCCAATTGCACCGGGGAGAAACCTTTGGCCTGGTGGGGGAGAGCGGATGCGGAAAAAGCACGGTGGCCCGGGCGATTATGCGCCTGGAGGAGACTGCTTCCGGAAAGATTTTATTTGACGGTACGGATATTACCCATAGGAAGGAAAAGGAGCTTTACCCGGTCCGGCGGAATATGGCTATGATTTTCCAGGATCCTTACGGATCCCTGGATCCGCGCCAGCGGGTGGGGGATGCGGTGATGGAACCCCTTGTAAACTTTAAGCTGGGGTATTCCAAAAAGGAACTGGATCACCGGGTGGACGAGCTGTTTGACCTGGTGGGCTTAGACGGAACCTGCCGGTACCGTCTGCCCCATGAGTTTTCGGGAGGCCAGAGGCAGCGGATTGTGATTGCGCGGGCGTTGGCGGCCAATCCGTCCATGATTATCTGTGACGAGGCAATTTCCGCGCTGGATGTATCGATCCAGGCGCAGGTCATCAATCTGCTGGAGGAGCTAAAAGAACGGCTGGGAATGGCATATCTGTTTATTGCCCACGACTTGTCGGTGGTGCGCCATATCAGCGACCGGATTGCGGTGATGTATCTGGGACAGATTGTGGAGACAGGCGGGTGGAAGGAGCTTTATGGGAATCCCAGGCATCCCTACACGCAGGCCCTGCTGGATTCTGTGCCCACGCCCAATCCGGAATATGAGCGGAACCGCAGCGCGCACAAAATCAGCGGAGAGGTGCCAAGTCCCATGAACCGTCCGGACGGGTGCGCGTTTTGTACCAGATGTCCGAAGGCATCAGAGAAGTGCAGGATTAAGATGCCTGCCATGGAGCAGGTGGGAGAGAACCACCAGGCGGCATGCTTCTTTTTATAGAGATCGATGAAATGGGAAAGGATCGGAATTATGATTAAATTTGATGAGAAGAAAAAGTGGGAAAGTGTGAGCGGCGCGCTGAAGCTGCGTCCAATGATCGAAGCGTATGTGGATCAGGTGTGGGAGGCGGGAATCCGGAATTTCTGCTTCCTGGGAATTGGCGGGACGTATGCCTCCGCGCTGCAGGTGGAAAGCCATGTGAAGGAAAAAAGCGCAATTCATGTCTGTGTGGAGAATGCGGCATTTTACAATTATACGGGAAACAGGAATCTGGGAAGGGATACGCTGGCAGTATTTTCGTCTGTTTCCGGGACAACGGAGGAGGTCGTTGCCGCCGTGGAAAAATTAAAGGCGGCCGGGGCAAATGTTCTGGGATTTGTAGATACGCCGGACAGTCCGCTGGCCGGGATGAGCGATTTTCTGGTTACATACGATATGAACGAGCAGCTAAAGCTCTTTATGGTGGCTGACCGGCTGATGTATCTGGCAGGGGATTTTCCCGATTACCGGGAGTATTATCAGGAGCTGGACGCGCATCTGCCCCGGGTGCTGGTGGAGGTGGAGAAGGAGGCGGACGCCTTTGGCGAAGCGTTTGCCCAAAAGCATCACAGGGATGCGATGCATTATTTTGTGGCGGCGGGAAATCAGTATGGCGCCGCATATTCCTATGCCATGTGCTATTGGGAGGAGCAGCACTGGCTGCGTACCAAGTCCATCCATGCGGCCGAGTTTTTCCATGGTATGCTGGAAATTGTAGAATGCGATACGCCCATAACCCTGTTTCTGGGAGAGGATGCCCAGCGCCCGCTGGCGGAGCGGGTAGCGGGATTTCTGCCCCAGGTGTGCGGCAATTATACGTTGATCGATACGAAGGATTATGCATTGAAGGGAATCAGTGAAAAATATCGCGGCAATCTTTCGCATCTGGTGATGCATGCGGTGACGGAACGGATCGACGCCCATATCGAGAGGCTGAACCGGCATCCGATGACGATACGCCGTTATTACCGCACCTTAAAATATTAAGTGAGAAAAATAAGAACGTTTCGCATCCGTTCCTTGTGCTTTCACGTCTCATTATGGTATACTAATAGCAGTAACGGAGGTATATACATGAAGGAATATCGTGTGAAACCAAGGGACTTAGCGCAGGAATATATTCTGTCCTATATTCGTGAAGAAAAATTGCAGCCTCATGACAGGCTTCCCTCTGAACGGGAATTAAGCGAGCTATGGAATATGAACCGGGGAACGCTCCGGAGCGCCATCGCACGGATGGAAAAGGACGGCCTGCTGTATTCCAGACATGGGGCAGGCACCTTTCTTGCGATGCCAAAGCTTCGGAGAAATCTTCATGACCTGTATTCTTTCTCGGAAAGCGTGAAGGCGCAGGAGCGGATGCTGAAAAACCGCCTGCTTTCCATGAAGCTTGTGGAAAGCAGCAGGCATTTGTCGGAACAATTCCAGATCGTACCGGGAGCCTTGCTGTATGAGATTGTGCGGCTTCGGATTGTGGACGGGATCCCCCTGCTGATCGAGACGGCGTATGTGCCCGAGGCTTACTGTCCGGGGCTTGAGGCGTATAACCTGGAAGAAGAGTCGCTGTTTCATATTCTGGAGCATTTTTATGGTGTCAGGCTTAAGCAGGGCGAAGAAAAGATCAGTATCACCTACACAACCGGGGAAGAAAGCGAAATCCTCAAGCTTCCGGTGGAAACTCCTGTTTTCTGGCTGGTCAGCAGATCCTACGACGATAAAACGAATTTGATCGAATATTGCCGTACGGTGGCCCGCCCAAATGAACTGCAGCTTACAACGGTGCTGGAGTGGAGAGAGGGGGCGAAGGATCATGCGTAAGGAGCTTGATGCACGTTCGCCGCTTTATCTCCAGCTTCGGGAAGTCATACGGGGCAAGATTGAGAGCGGCGAGTATCCGCCGGGAACCTGTATTCCATCCGAGCATACGCTGGCGGAGACGTATGGCATTCACAGGCTGTCCGTGCGGTCGGCAATATCGGCGCTGATCTATGAAGGGCTTTTAAAAAGCGTTCAGGGGAAGGGCGTTTTTGTTCTGGCAGAGAAGGTGGAACGGGACCTGGATACTCTGGGAGGGTTTAAGCAGACGATGCTGGAACGGAATAAGACGCCTTCAACGCGGATTCTGATGAAGGCCTTAAGAGAGGCCGGGAAGTATTATGCAGATCTTCTGGGGATGGAACCGGAGGATCCGCTGTATTATATCCGCCGGGTATGCTCCAGCGATGGCCTGCCCATGTCCCTGGAGGAGGTTTATATTCCCTATGAGATGGTTCCGAATCTTTGCGACATTGATCTGGGCGTATTTTCCATTTATGACGTGTATGAATTTTCCGGAATCCACCTGGCCCGCACGGAGCAGACACTGGATCTGACACGGCTGGATGCGGCGGATGCGAAGCTTTTGGAACTGGAGGCCGATGCGGCTGTGATGAAATTTCAGGGCGTCAGCTATGACCAGCAGGGACGGGCGGTGGAATTTGCCCGCACCTATACCAGAGGGGATACCTGCAGTTTTTATGCCCATTACAGAAAATAACGGGAAAGCGGGAGACAGATATGGATTACATACAAAGAAAGCTTTTGCGGCTTCAGGAAGAATATGGCAGGCTGGCGGAGACGCCTTCTGCTGTGGCAGGAGAAAAAACGTGTGTTCGAATTAAAATGTCGGATGGTGTGCAGTTATACACGGTCCTTCAAAAACCGGTGGGCGAGGGGCCTTTTCCTACGATTCTGATGCGGAGCTGTTATTTGCCAGAGGAAGCGGTTTACTGCTATCATGCCTATGAATATTGCATCCGCGGGTTTGCCTTTGTGTATCAGTTCTGCCGCGGGATCGGGGAATCCGGAGGGGAATGGGTTCCCAATGTGCATGAGCGGCAGGATGGCCTGGATACGCTTACATGGCTGGCAAAGCAGCCCTGGGTGGAGAGTATCGGATATTTTGGTTGCTCCTATCTGGCTTTGACGGGATGGAGCGTGGCAGACCTTTTGCCGGACAAGGTGAAAACCATGTATCTGACACATTATGGAACGGACCGGTATTTTTCCGCGTATTCCAATGGATGCTTCCGCCAGGATGTGCTGACGTCCTGGGCGATGGAGAATACCGGGGCGCCGGTAGATGCGGATTTTTATGAAAGCGCGGCGTATCAGCCCCAGTGTGAGGTGGATGAGGAATTGTGGGGCTGCCGTCTTAAGTGGTACCGGGATTGGGTTACCAGTACCAAAAGGAGCGATGCCTATTGGCAGGAGGGCTTCTGGGCAGAACTGGAGCAGATTCCAGAGCGGGTGAAGGTGCCGGTTTATCTTGGAGAAGGGTGGTATGACCACCATCTGGGCAGTGCGCTGCATACATGGATGCGGCTTTCGCCTGAGAGCCGGCGTCACAGTACGCTGCGGATTGGCGGATGGAATCATGACTTTGAACCATGCATACCGGGCCGGAAAACAGAGAATCTGCAAAATAGCGATGTGGAGAGCGCGTTTTACTGGTTTGACCGTATTCTGCGTAAAAAGCAGCTTCCGGATATGCAGATACTGACCTATACCATCGGTGGGGATGTCTGGCGCCTTCAGGAAGGATACCCCTTTCTCCCGGATCAGAGCAGGTGTTTTTTCCTGGATGCGGAAGGCGTTCTGAAGGAGGAGCCGGCGGAAGAAGCGGGAGTGCGGGAATATACCTATGATCCTTCCCATCCGGTGAGATCCCATGGCGGAGAAGCACTCCTGTATAGCTGGGACGAGATCGGAAGTCTGACGCAGCCTCCTGCTGGCTGGCGGCCAGACGTATGCAGCTTTGTATCGGATCCGCTTTGGGAGGCCTTTGAGCTGCTGGGCGCCGTCAGGGTATCTCTCTGGGTGTCCTCCGACGCGGAGGATACGGCGTTTACCGTAAAATTGATGGAGGTAATGGAGGATGGAACAGCCTATAATATCCGGAGCGGAGTTACAACCCTGGCATGTGGCCGCACGGCGGAAGCGGCAGAGGAATATCAGCCGGGATCCGTTGTGGAGCTTAAGGTTACGCTTTGGGATATTGGGTGGCAGATGAAGGGCGGCTCACGTCTGCGTCTGGATATTTCCTCGTCGGATTTCCCACAGTATCATATTCACAGCAATTACAGCGGGGTATGGTCGGTTCAG
The DNA here is from genome assembly GCA_949738465.1 of uncultured Lachnospiraceae bacterium. Lineage (GTDB taxonomy): Bacteria > Bacillota > Clostridia > Lachnospirales > Lachnospiraceae > 14-2. The sequence goes on along the minus strand of CATJBQ010000250.1, from coordinate 10,894 downwards.
ACCGGTTCGAAGTGTGCGCGGCAGAAAATCTATTGCGGCAGGCAATATCCATCCTGTGTGGAGCTGCCCATTTTCTCCGCATACTTGTCAAAATAGCTTTTCGCCACTTCTGCGCTCAGCTTAAACCGCCGCTGGAGCTTTTCAAGAATACGGGCCTTAGGGATCTTTTCTTCCAGGTTATCGAGAATAAACACCTGGATGCCTTCCTCTCTGCCTTCCTCCAATCCTTCCGATCTGCTGTCGGCCATTAAATCGTCAATTGCTTTACACACGTTAACCACCTCCGAATCTTTCGGAATCTCGATTGCTATATTGGTACAGGTACGGATCATCAGGGCTGCGTCCCGGTCCAGTGCCTGGAAACGTTCGTTTTCTGCCAGCAGCTTCGCAATTCTGTCTTTGTCTCTGGAATATTTGATGAAGCTTAAGACCTCACGCAGACTGGTCTTAAATTTTAAGAGATCTTCCGGTTTCAGGGGTGCCGGCTCAATCAGATGAATCCGGTAATCCGGTATCAGGGAGAGGAGCAGGGGATCTGTTACGGACAGCATCTCGTGTAAGGATCGTGGGCCGTCCCAGCGGTCGGGGCCCAAAAATACGGCCAGAGTGATCACAGGAAGTATCCGGTCCTCCTTATAAAATCCGGAGAGATATTCCTAACCGGTGCGTCCCGGATAATCCTTTTTATCCCGGCGCCCTTTTGCGATGGCCGCTACCTGTCCGGCGTACTGCAGTGCATCGTAAGTCATATTTCTGACCGGCGTGGCAATTCACGGTTTTCTGGCTTTCCAGGCCCGGCAGCAGATAAACGGCGTTATCATCCAGCATAAAATGGGCAAGCTTTAAGAGATCCCTGTATCTCTGGATCAGGCTTCCGATCTCGGGATTGCCAGAATGCCCGGACAAGATCCCGGTCTCTGTGGGATCAAGGGGAGTAAGCTTTGCAGGATCGATTATCTGCCTGCCCGTTTTTGCAAATTTCGTAAGATATTGACAAAAAAACAGGTCCGGAAAATGGGGGATGTTTGTTAAAACTTGTTTGTTTTCAAGGGAAAAAATACATTTCCCCTTGAAAGAAAGGCTTTTCCTGGCGTGCTGGATATGATATGATAAGAAACGGCAAAAGAGAACGGGAAGGGGAACCATATGCTGGAGCTGGCCACGAATCTGATCTTCCTGGCGGAGTATGTGCTGCGTATTTTTACTGCCGATTACCTGTACGGGGAGCTGGGGGCTGCAAAAGCGCGGATTAAATTCATTTTTTCCTTTTATGGTATCATCGATCTTTTCACCTTCCTGCCCTATTTCCTGCCGTTTTTCTTTCCAATCGGGGCGGTGGCTTTCCGGATGCTGCGGGTGGTGCGGATTTTCCGGCTGTTCCGCATCAACGCCCGCTATGACGCCTTCCATGTGATTACGGGGGTTTTGCGGGAGAAGAAAAACCAGCTTTTTTCTTCGATTTTCCTGGTGATTATGCTGATGCTGGCCTCGTCGCTGTGCATGTACAGCCTGGAGCATGAGGCCCAGCCGGAGGCGTTTTCCAATGCCTTTTCCGGGATCTGGTGGTCGGTGTCCACACTGCTGACGGTGGGGTACGGGGATATTTATCCTGTCACGGTGGGCGGGAAGCTGATGGCCATCGTGATTGCCTTTCTGGGAGTGGGGATGGTGGCGATTCCCACCGGTATTATTTCCGCCGGCTTTGTAGAACACTATACCAGGATGAAGGTGGGATCCTATACCCGGCACGACGCGGATTTTATTACCCTGGATATTTCTCTGGAGCACTCTTTTATTGGAAAACGTCTGGATGAGGCGCCGCTGCCTTTGGGGCTGTACCCGGCGGTGGTGATGCGGGGGGAGGATGTGCTGATTCCCTATTCCGGGCTGACGCTCCGGTCCGGGGACAGCCTGCTTCTGGCCACGACCTCAAACTGCAGGCTGGAGGCACGGATTGAGGAGGTTACGCTGGAGTCCGGCCATGAATGGATCGGGCGGCGGATCAAGGAGCTGGATATTTCACGACAGACCTTTATTGTGATGGTGAAGCGCCGCGGGAGAAGGGTGGCGCCCAATGGGAGCACGCTTTTAAAAGAAAATGACGTGGTGCTGACGTTTAGCAGGATTGCTTTAAATTCCTTGCACAATGGGGCATAATACTTTACAATGGAAATAAAGCCGCAAAGGTTTATGGAAAAGGAGCAGACAATGGAACAGACAGAACGAAAATTTGCAGTATTGATCGACGCGGATAATGTGTCGCCGAAATACATCAAATACATTTTAGACGAGGTGTCGGATATGGGCGTGGCCACCTATAAGAGGATCTACGGAGACTGGACCGACAACACCAAGCGGGGCTGGAAGGAGACGATCCTGGAATGGTCGGTGAACCCGATCCAGCAGTACAGCTATACCTTCGGGAAGAACGCCACCGATTCGGCCATGATTATTGACGCCATGGATATCCTTTATTCCGGAAAGGTCCAGGGTTTTTGCCTGGTGTCCAGCGATTCGGATTTTACCAAGCTGGCCCAGCGTCTTAGGGAGGCGGGAATGTTCGTGGTGGGCATGGGGGAGCGCAAGACCCCCAAGCCCTTTGTAAAAGCCTGCGATACCTTCAAGATCTTAGAGATCATCGCCCAGGGGAAGGAGACCATGGGCGGCAGTGTGAAGGAAGAAATCGGCGAAAGCGTCAAGGAGGAGATCACCGGCTTAGAGGAGATCCAGGACGCGGTGGAGAAGGTGGTGACCGAGAACAACAACAAGGGCAAACCCACCCAGATTGCGGAGGTGGGCAGTATGCTCAGCAAAAAGTTTTCGGATTTTGACGTGCGTAACTATGGTTTTACCAAGCTGTCTACCTTCTTAGAGGGCCTGGAAAAGTTTGAGCTGGAGAAAAAGGGGTCCACCTATTTTGTGCGGGATAAGCAGACCACCGTTCCCAGAAAAGAGATCGAAAAGCAGGTGACGGCCCTGATTGCCGCCAACGGCGGGCAGATTGACAATCTCAGCGTGATTTATGAGGAACTCAAAAAACGTTATTCCGGCTTCAATGTGAACCAGTATGGGTACAGCAGGCTGTCCAGCTTTATCCGCAGCTTTTCAAAATTTGAGATCCGGGACAATGTGGTGCGGATGCAGGGAAAATAGAGAACATATGTTCTTTTGGAGGAGGAAAAAATGGCAAAAAAATATTATGCAGTGCGCAACGGGCTGACCGTGGGGATTTATCTGAACTGGGTGGACTGCCAGAAGAATATCCAGGGAGTTTCCGGGGCGGAATATAAGGGCTTTGACGATATCCTGAAGGCGGAGGCGTATCTCCTGGGAGGGCAGAAGGAAGAATTCCAGGATGCGGGCGAAGGGGGAGCGACGGCCTATGTGGATGGCAGCTACAATGCTGCCACCGGGGAATATTCCTGCGGGGTGGTGCTGTTTTACCGGGGCAGCACCCAGTATTTTTCAAGAAAATTCTCGGATCCCAATCGGGCTGCCATGCGCAATGTGGCCGGGGAGATCGAGGGCAGCATGTGCGCCATGAATTACTGTCTGGAGCATCAGATCGCGAGCCTTACGATTTTTTATGATTATGAGGGGATTGAGAAATGGTGCACCGGGGCCTGGAAGGCCAACAAGGAAGGGACCATTGCCTACCGGGATTTTTACCAGCGGGCGATCCGGCAGTTGGATGTGCGTTTTGTGAAGGTGAAGGGTCATTCCGGGGACAAGTACAATGACCTGGCGGATAAGCTGGCAAAGCAGGCGGTGGGGATTGGGCCGGAAGGGGCGAAGGAGTAGAAATCTTAGGGAAATCCCATCATTTTTTACTTGAAATTCTTTTTCATAAGTGGTAAATTCTTTAGTGAGCGGTATTCGTATGAAACTGCATCGCATGATAAGTGTTGTCACGAACGATTGTAGATAAGATAAGGCGGGGTGATAACATGAGAATAGGATTTATTGGCGCCGGTAAGGCAGGGTGCAGCCTGGGAAAATATTTTTCAGAAGCGGGCGGCAGGGCGGGCCTTATCGTCAGCGGGTATTATAGTCTGGAGGAAGCAGACGCCGCCTGGGCGGCTTCCTTCACCTCCTCCCAGTGTTTTACGTCATTGGGAGAAGCTGTGCAGGGCAGCGACGCCATCATCGTATCGACTCCGGACGGAGCGGTAACAAAGGTGTGGGAATCCCTGCGGCAGGAGCAATTGAGCGGCAAGATGATCTGTCATTTGAGTGGCTCCTTATCATCCGATGTATTTTCAGGAGTGGAGGAAACGGGCGCTGATCCCATCTCCATTCATCCACTGTTTGCGTTCAGCAACCGGGAATCCGTGTATCGACAACTGTATGAGGCAAGCTTTACCCTGGAGGGACATCCCAGGGCGGTTTCGTTGTGGCAGGAAGCCTTTGCGGCCCTGGGGAATGGGGCGGTACCTATCCGGCAGGCGTTGAAGGGGAAGTACCATGCGGCGGCAAGCCTGTTGTCCAACCATGTACTCGCCGTGCTCTCCGCAGGCTACGAGCTGCTGGAGGAATGTGGATTTTCTGCCAGGGAGGCCAGAGAGTTCAGCCGGATTCTGGTGAAGAAAAATGTGGAAAACGCCATTTCGGACGGATGCGTTTCTGCCCTCACCGGCCCCATAGAGCGTGGAGATACCGGAACGGTCAGGAAGCATCTGGCGGAGCTTTGCGAAGAACAGCAGGAGCTGTACCGGGCCTGCGGCAGGAAGCTGGTTTCCCTTGCGGTAAAGAAGCATCCGGATCAGAATTATGATAGTATGAAAGAACTGTTGTTCGATTAAAACGGGAGAACACGGAAAAAAGCGGAAGGATTTCTGGGCGGATACCGGAAAAATCAGGGCGACCGGTTTGGCGCTAAGAGAAGGAGGATTACCATGAAAAACACAGTAACTACATTTAAGGAAGCAAAGCAAAAGGGCGAGAAGCTGTCCATGCTGACGGCCTACGACTATTCCACGGCAAAGCTCATCGACGAGTCCGGGGTCAACTCCATCCTGGTGGGAGACTCCCTGGGAAATGTGATTCTGGGCTATGAGGACACCATTTCCGTCACCATGGAGGATATGATCCATCACGGGGCAGCCGTGTCCCGGGGCGTGAAAAATGCCCTTTTGATTGTAGATATGCCTTTTATGAGCTATCAGGTGTCGGTGACGGACGCTTTAATCAATGCCGGGCGGCTGATGAAGGAGGGCCGGGCGGCGGCGGTGAAGCTGGAGGGCGGCAAGGAGGTCTGTCCCCAGATTGCGGCCATCACGGCGGCGGGTATTCCGGTCTGCGCCCATATCGGCCTGACGCCCCAGTCCATCAATGCCTTTGGCGGCTTTAAGGTGCAGGGCAAGACCGAGAGCGCGGCTAAGAAGCTTTTAGAGGACGCGAAGGCAGTGGAGGCGGCAGGGGCCTTTGCCGTGGTCTTAGAGTGCGTGCCGGCCAGACTGGCGGAGATGGTGACGAAGGAGGTTTCCATTCCCACCATCGGGATCGGGGCCGGCAATGTCTGCGACGGACAGGTGCTGGTTTACCAGGATATGCTGGGGTTGTTTTCCGACTTTACGCCAAAATTTGTGCGGCGCTTCGCCGAGGTGGGCCAGACCATGCGGGAGGCTTTTGCCGCCTACGACGCGGCGGTGAAGGACGGCTCCTTCCCGGAGAAGAAGCATGAGTATGCCATCAGTGATGATGTGCTGGAGAAATTGTACTAAAGTCGGGGGAGGAAGACGGATATGAAGATTTCAGGAAGTATCAAAGAGACAAGAGACCAGGTGAAGGAGTGGAAGAACCAGGGCCTTTCGGTGGCGCTGGTTCCCACCATGGGATATCTCCACGACGGCCATAAGAGCCTGATGGAGCGGGCCAGAAAAGAGAACGATAAAGTGGTGGTCAGTATTTTTGTAAACCCCATGCAGTTCGGGCCCGGCGAGGATTATGACAGCTATCCGAGAGATTTGGAGAGGGATGCGGGATTGTGTGAGGAAGCCGGCGTGGACTGGATTTTCCACCCGGAGGTGGAGGAGATGTACGGCCCCAATTTCTGCGGTTACGTGGATATGCACACCCTGCCGGAGAAGCTGTGCGGCGCCAGCCGTCCGGTACATTTCCGGGGCGTGCAGACGGTGGTGAGCAAGCTGTTCCATATCATTCCCGCCCAGCGGGCTTATTTTGGGCAGAAGGACGCCCAGCAGCTTGCCATTATCCGGCGGATGGTGATCGACCTGGATTTTGATATCGAGATTGTGGGCTGTCCCATTGTACGGGAAGCGGACGGATTGGCGAAAAGCTCCCGCAACACCTATCTGTCGGCGGAGGAGCGGGCCCAGGCAGTGATCTTAAACCAGTCCCTGGAAGTGGCTATGGCCTTGATCGAGGGCGGCGAGACCGATGCCGGGAAGGTGAAGGCGGCCATCACAGAAAAACTGAACACCTGTTCGGCGGCCCGGATCGATTATGTGGAGATTGTCAGCTTTGATAATATCCAGCCCATCCAGAAGGTGGAGGGCGCCGTGCTGATCGCCATTGCGGTGTATATCGGTACCACGCGCCTCATTGATAACCGGATTATCCTGTAGGGCCGGTTGGGATTTGAAAGAGCAAGGAGAACGAACATGCTTGTAACGATGTTAAAGGGCAAGATCCACCGGGCGGTGGTGCGCCAGGCGGAATTGAATTATGTGGGCAGTATTACCGTGGATCCCGTGCTGATGGAGGCTGCCGGAATTCTGGAATACGAATATGTGCAGATTGTGGATGTGGAGAACGGCAACCGCTTTGAGACCTACACCATTGCCGGGGAGCCGGGCAGCGGCATGATCTGCTTAAACGGGGCGGCGGCCCGCCAGGTTGCGGTGGGCGACCATATCATTTTGATGTGCTACGCCCAGATGACGCCCCAGGAGGCGAAGGAGCACAAGCCCTATGTGGTGTTTGTGGATGAGGAAAACCAGATCCGGCAGGTGGCCAGGTATGAGAAATATGGGGAGCTGAGTCCGGGCTGGGGGGACTGAACGGTTTTGAGAAGGCTTTCGGAATACCATGATATCCACACGATGGAAATCGCTGATATAGAATTTTGGTATGCCCGTGAATTAATGCCACTTCTCGGCTATGAGCGCTGGGAAAATTTCGATAAAGCAGTCTGTCGTGCCATGGAATCCTGTGAAGCTTCTGGAATCATAGCGCTGGATCATTTTCGTGAGGTCACGAAAATGATGACTATCGACAAGGGTGGGCAGCGTGGTATCAAGCCTGAAAATCTGCCGCCCTCTGAAGACATCAAAAAACTGGAGCGGCGCGTAAAATCACAGGAAAAGAAAATCGTTGCACAGGCAGGAATACTGCCAAAAGATTTCAAGGAGGGCGAATAGGCGGATATTGCACAGCAAATTATTGAAATGATATGAGTCGGCAGGAGCGTATAGACTATTATAATATTCGCGGATTAGAAGTCCATAAAGAGATACAGGCCAGAAAATACAACACGAAAGTTTTACCATAAGCAAAGAATATGGCTGACCGGATTCCCCCGTTTTATTGTTATGGAAAGATTCATATGAAAAATTATTTAAAACCTGCTAAAAAGCTTTGACTTTTGTTAGCAGGTTTTCTTTCATAAACACTTCGAATCCATTTCATAAAACTATAGCAAAACCCCATCAAGATATGGTATACTAATAAAAGTATGAGAAGATTTCGGGAAAATAGAAGAAAGCAGGAGGAAGGAACATGAACGGATTGATTCACATTTATGAGGGGGACGGAAAGGGGAAGACCAGCGCGGGCGTGGGGCTTGCGGTGCGTTGTGCCGGAAGCGGCCAGAAGGTGCTGTATACACAGTTTTTAAAAACGGACGATTCCAGCGAGCTTGCAATGTTAGAGCAGCTTACGAATATCCATCTGGTGCGCTGCAGCGAGAGCTATGGGTTTGTTTTTACCATGGATGCGGATACGAAGGAGAAGGCCCGGCAGTTTTACACGGAGCATTTCAGAAGGGTGGCGGAGCTTGCCCGCACAGAGAATGTCCGTCTGCTGGTGCTGGATGAGCTGATAGCCAGCTACAACCTGGACATGGTGGACCGGACGGAGGTGCTGGAGTTTCTGAAAAAGAAACCCCAGGAGCTGGAGGTGGTGCTCACCGGCCGGGATCCGGCGCCGGAGCTTTGTGAGCTTGCCGATTATATTTCCAGGATCGTGAAGGTGAAGCATCCCTTTGACAAGGGCATTCCGGCCCGGAAGGGAATCGAGATGTAGTTTTTTTGCAGAATGGAAAAGAGCGGGATATGAATATACAGATGATCGGGATCGACCATACCAAAGCGCCCCTGGATGTGCGGCAGGAGTTTGCTTTTACCAGAAAATCCATGGGGGAGGCGTATGGTTGGCTGAAAGGGCAAAAGGGGATATCGGGCTGCGTGCTGCTGTCCACCTGCAACCGGACGGAGCTGTGGCTCAATGGACGGGAAGGGGAGGAGCTGAATGCCGGGGAGGTGCTGTGCCGGTGGATGCAGGCGGACCCCCTGGTTTACCGGCCCTTTTTTGTGGTACGGAAAAATAAAGAAGCGATAGAACATTTGTTCGAAGTGGCCGGCGGGCTGAAATCACAGATCCTGGGGGAGGACCAGATCCTGACCCAGGTGAAGGAGGCGCTGGCGTTTGCCAGAGAATGCTACTACACGGACCAGGTTTTGGAAACGCTGTTCCGCATGGCCGTCACCGGGGGCAAGCGGGTCAAAACGCTGGTTCCCATCCAGAAAGCCAATTATTCGGCCGCCCATCAGGCCATTGCGGCTCTGAAACAGCAGGGGGATCCAGTGGCGGGAAAGACCTGTCTGGGGATCGGGAACGGCGAGATGGGACCGCTGACGGCTACGGCCCTGATGGAAGCGGGGGCGGAGGTGACGATGACGGTGCGCCAGTACCACAGCGGGGAGGTGAAAATCCCCAGAGGATGTAAGCGGGTGAATTATGGGGAGCGGTATCGGGAGATTCCGGAGTGCGATCTTGTAGTTTCGGCTACGGCCAGCCCCAACTGCACCATTTCCAGGGAGGAGCTTGCAAAAATAAGACGGCCCTCCCGGCAGATTTACATCGACCTGGCGGTGCCAAGGGACATGGATCCAACCATTGCGGAGCTTCCCGGTGTGGTTTTGTACGATATCGACTCCTTCCGGATCGATGCTTTTTCGGCGGCTATGCAGGAGCAGGTCCAAAGAGCCAGGGAGATTTTAAAGGAAAAAATGGAGGAGTTTTACGGCTGGTATGAATGCCGCGACCTGCTTCCCCGGGTCAATGGCATAAGCAGCCGCGCTTCTGCGGATCTTGTGTGGCGCACCCGGAAGACCACGAAAGTCCTGGCGCTCCCCGCCCAGGCGGTAAAGACGCTGGAGGAGGGGGCCGGGGAGGCGGCAGTAAAGGTGGTAAACAAACTGATGTTCGGATTGCGGGATCATCTGGAGCCGGAGATCTTCCGGGAGTGCTTAGAAGCTTTGGAACAGGTGTATGGCCAGGAGGAAGGATAGATGGAAGAACGCTATTTTCCTCTTTTTATTTCTCTGAAGGGGAAGCGCTGCCTTGTGTACGGCGGCGGTAAGATCGCGTCCAGAAGAGTCGGCGCCCTTCTGCGGTTCGGGGCGGACGTTCTGGTGGTCGCGCCCAGAATCAGCGATGCCATCCGGCAGTATGGGACGGAGTATCCCGGGCAGTGCAGCTTCCTGGAGGAAAGCTACCGGCCGGGCATCGGGGAGGCGGATTTTGTGCTGGCCTGCACCAACAATCCGGCGGTGCAGGAGGCCATTTATAAGGAGTGCCGGGAGCTTGGCATACCGGTGAACCTGTCCTCGGACCAGAGCAAATGCGATTTCTTTTTTCCGGCCCTGGTGGAGCAGGAGGAGCTGGTGATCGGCGTCTGCTCCGGCGGGAAGGATCACGGCAGGGTGCGTAAGGTAGCGCAGAAGCTGCGGCAGTATCTGGCGGACAGCCCAGAAGCATCCTGCGGGGACAAGGTGAATTGACACGAAGTGGCAAGAGAAGGCGGCCTGGGCCGTACCTTTATGCCCAAAAAGCAGGGCAATAAGGAGGAAACACCCTGCGGGTATACCTTTATGCCCAGAAAGCAGGGCAATAAGGAGGAGATATGGAAGCAATCAGGATCGGCAGCCGGGAAAGCCGGCTTGCAATGATACAGTCGGAAATGGTGCAGGATTACATACGGTCTTCCCATCCGGAGCTTACGGTGGAGATCGTCCCTATGAAGACCACAGGAGATAAGATCCTTGACCGGACGCTGGACCAGATCGGAGGAAAGGGGCTGTTTGTCAAGGAACTGGACCAGGCCCTGCGGGAGGGCCGCAGCGACCTTTCGGTCCACAGTCTGAAGGATGTGCCCATGGAGGTGCCATACGACCTGCCGCTTTTGGGATTTTCCCGGCGGGAGGATCCCAGGGATGTGCTGGTGCTGCCGGAAGGGGTGGAGCATCCCAATCCCAATCTGCCCCTGGGGTGCTCCAGCCGCAGACGTATCGTGCAATTACAGAAGCTTTTTCCCGATGCGATTGTCAGGAGTATCCGTGGAAATGTTCTGACCCGGCTTCAGAAGCTGGAGCAGGGGGAATATGGCGGGCTGATCTTAGCGGCGGCGGGCTTAAAACGCCTTGGACTGGAACACCGCATCAGACGGTATTTTACGGTGGACGAGATCATTCCGGCGGCAGGCCAGGGGATTCTTGCGGTGCAGGGAAGGGCCGGGGAGAAATTTCTCTGCCTGGAAGGTTTTTTTCAGAAGGAATCCTGGTATGAAGCGGTTTGCGAGCGGGCCTTTGTGAGTGCTTTAGGCGGCGGCTGCAGCGCGCCCATTGCGGCCCATGCCCGGGTCAATGGCAGG
>CATJBQ010000249.1 GCA_949738465.1 uncultured Lachnospiraceae bacterium | reverse complement strand
GAGCAGCGCATCCTGTCGCATTTCTGCAAAAAGGACGCACTGCTCCTCAGAGCCGCGTTTTCTAAACATCTCTCCTCATAACGAGGATGGATTCTTACCCCTTCACTATACGCCGGCCTTGCCTCAATGTCAACAGCGTATAGCTTTATGTATGTTGCTGCTATAAAATTTTACAAATTGTGCGTTTTAGTATTTACAAATCAAGCGAAACGTGTTACTATTATATTTAGAAAGAGGGTTTTTGTAAAGACTATTTATAAAGGGGTGTTTTGATGGAAGTATTTGTACCCAATAAACAGCCGGCCACGTCTGCTCAGGAAGAAAACCAGAAAATTGTCAAGGCCCTTCTTGCGCTGAATGAGGAACACAAATCCCAGCTTCTGGGGACGCTCTTCCTGTTTTCCAGGCAGGAGGCTCCTTCTCCCTACCAGCACGAACTGATTTCGTCCCTGCTGCGGATGCTTCAGCTGCCTCAGCTCAATGAAACCTCCGTAGATCCCAAGTTATCTTACGCCAAAGACATCAATAAACCATCCGTAGAGAAGCTGATGATACGGGTTATTTTCGAGTATTTGGCTCTGAAAGCGCCCTACAACCAGTACCATGACAGCGACAGCTACAGGACGGTGGTAAGCGCGTTCCAGAAGGTTTCGGCGAATACGGTAGCCGCCATTGAAGGGCAGATTACAACGGCCCTTAACCGCAAGGGAAAGCCGGCCATTATGGAGAAATACAGAAAATACGAAAAATTTCAGGAGGATTTCACACCAGGCAAAGCGCCCGGTCGCTCGTTCCAGCCCTTCAACGCGGAGTCCAAATTTATCGAGGAGCGGATTGGCAAGCAGCTGATGAATATGGAACCCGCCGAATTCAATCACAACGATTGGTGCGGCATCTACAACAAGCATCTGGATGAATTCTATGATTTAACAGAAGAAAAGCCAGGGTCCCATATCTCCTATCAAAAATTCCGGCAGTGGTTCTGCAATTATGGGATGAAGGTTGGCGTGTTTTTCAAAATTATCGGGCTGCTCAAATACCGTTTTATCATTGTTCCGGATGACGCCAAAGTAAGCGTCCAATACAATGATATGGAGCTTTCCTCTGTCCCTGGCGCTCCGAAAACAGTCCAGATTTTTGGAGTGGATCAAAACATGGAGCCCAAATTGCAGCACTTTGATATTGAAATGCCAGACAAAAAACGAATTTTTATTCGAAGAGTACACAAAAAAGAGGATCCATCGGAATGATGGATCCTCTTTTCTACTGCTTTTTTTGCGGCACATTCTCAAAATCGGGCTTTTCCAAAGTGGCATAGCCCTTTTCGCTGGTCTTCCCCGCATATTGGAGGAAGGCGTCGAACTTTTTCTTGGTGCGGAAGGAGGTAAGCCCCCGCACCAGAACCTTCTTCCCGGCCAGCAGGTTTTTTAGCTGTGTGGCGGTCAGCTTTTTGCCGTACTGCGTCTCGCTGAACCGGAACGGGCAGGGATGCTGCGCGTCCTTATAGCCGGAGCAGTATCCCCCGAATTTGCCCATATGGACGGGTTTCCCGCAGAGAGGGCAGGCTCCAAGGACTTCCGCCCCAGAGCCGTTCTTTCCAGGGGCTCCATGAGCCAGAGGCGCCCCCTGGTAGCCGCTCTCCAGGAGCTTGCGAATACTCTCCAGGACAGACTGGTGCAATACCTGGGAGGAGCTTTTGCCAGCCTTAATATCCTCGCACATGGCCCACCATTCTGCGGTCAGATCGGCGGTTTTGACCTCCTGGGGCAGGATATTGTAAAAATCCCGGCCAAGCTGGGTTGAGTACACCTTTCCGCCCTTGACCTCGATATATTCCCGCTGGATGAGCTTTTTAACAATGGCGTCCCGCGTGGCGGGCGTCCCGATGCTGCCGTTCTCCCCTTCCTTGCCGTCGTCCTTTGCCAGCAGAAGCTGCTTGATCCGGGGATCCGTCACATACTTGGATATGCGGGTCATATCCTCGCCGAGGGATGCCAGATGATACCGGGGCGGCGGCTTGGTTTCCTTCTCAAGGATACCGACCTCCTCGATTGGCCGATTCGGATAGTTCCCCTCCGGTATATTGCACAGGGAAGCCTCCTCATCCGGCGCTTCGTCCTTGTGAGGCAGCACAGCCCGATAGCCTTTGTCCACCACGCGGGTGGAAGATGCAGCCGCGCTTATACCATCCGGCAGGGAAGCGGCCGCCTTGGTCGTTTCCTTTTTGCAGGGCGGCATAAACTGGGCGAGATACTGGGCGGCAATCAGGCGATAGACATTCTTTTCCGCCTCTGTCAGCTCAGAGAGGTTTTTCCTGACTGCGGTGGGGATAATGCCGGTATGGGCCGATTCTCCCACCTTTTTGGTGTCAAAGGCCGCGCTCTTCCGCTTGGTATCCAGCTCCGGGATACTGGCCCGGAGATTCGCCAGGATGGCCGATACCACCGCAGGCACTTCCGCAAACTGCTCATCGTTGAGGTACTGGCAGGTGGAGCGGTTGTAGGTAATCAGGTGATGCTTTTCCCGCAAAGACTGGGTAATGGAAAGCGTCTGCTCCGGCGGATACTTGAACCGCTGGAACACTGCCGTTTGCAGCTTGGTCAGATTAAAGGGCAGGGGCGGCGCTTCGTCAAACAGCTTCTTGGTGACAGTAACATCTACAGACCGGCCCCTGAACCCGGCCAGAAGGCTTTCCAGCGCCTTCTTATCCATCACCCGGCCTTCCTCATCCAGCAGCGGATGGCCCTCCTTCAGCTTCACCCGGAGGGCGCTGGAGAACGCGGGGACGATATGGGTGTGGATCAGCCCCTCATAATAGACAATCTTCTGATGCCCGTCAATCAGGGCATCCCTGGCTACCACAAGGCCCAGCGTGGGTGTCTGCACCCGGCCGACGGAAAGCGTCCGATTGTTTTTGAGGGTAAAGAAGCGGGAATAATTGATCCCCACCACAAAATCCGCAATCTGTCTGGCACGGGCCGCTTCCCCCAATGACCGCATCACGCTGTTGTCCACCATGCTTTTGTAGGCCTTCTGGATGACGGCGGCGGTCAGATCGTTGGTGGAAAGACGCAGCACCTTCCCGCGATACTGAAAATAGTCCAGGATTTCATCAATCAGAAGCTGGCCCTCATCGTCCGGGTCCCCCGCATGGATGACCGTATCCGCCCGCTTCAAAAAATCCCGGATCAGGTTGAGCTGCTCCAGCTTTTCCTGATCCGGCTGGATCCCCCAGCCCTCAAAAAAGATGGGCAGCGCAGACAGGCTCCACTGCTTGAGGGCAGGATCATAGTCCTCGGGATTTTTCAGCTTGAAAAGATGCCCAAAGGCCCAGGTGACAATAATGTCCCCGCCGTCTATGTAGCCTTTCTTCGAGCTCTTCCGTGGAAGGATGGCGTCCGCGATAGCCCTCCCCAGATCCGGTTTCTCCGCAATAATCAACTGCACTGTTGTTTCTCCCCTTGTTCAGGCCGTATTCCAGCCCATTGGAATTTCTGGATTTCCAGGACAAAATATTTCTCTCCGGGAACCGCGCCCCATTCCGGGCGGCCGCCTCGGATTGCCAAGGCCGCCGACACTCGGATGGTGGGGGAATTTCCGGAGTACCCGTTGCGGAGCAGAATATCGTGGACATCGCCGCCCAATGGCTCTCCGGTGATTGGATGTATACTAAAAATCCTTTGAAACCGGCTCCAATAGTATGGAGAAAGAGCCCGATACTCCTCCTTCTTTTCTCCGGACAGGATCAAATCAAACCACTTCTTTTTGATGGGAAGTATCAGCATTTTGCTCCTCCTCTACCAGCGTCAGCTCCTCACGTCCGACGCCGGCAATATGTGCATACTGCCCGCAATGAAGGCATGGCTCGCTTTCAATGGTCAAGCCATGCCCTCTCACGACATTTCGGATCGTGCAAATCGTCTGGGGCGTGATCCCTATTCCGGCGCCGTTTACCAGGGGATAGAGCGGACGGCATTTCCTTCCAATCAGATCAACCCTCTTCATTTTCTTGTCAATCACAGTATATCACTCCCTTGATATATTCGCAAAACTCTATGAAATACCCCACATACCGGTCCAGAACACTCCCGTATCCCAGCTTTATAAAAATGAGCCAGAGCAGGAAGCTCACGAGGACGATGATCAGGAGTATCTTAAGGGCATTGCGGATCGCCCATTTTCCAAGCCGCAGTATGAGCGTTGTCAGAAAAAATTGCTCCATAGAGCCCTCCTCGTTCGGTGTCTAGCCGGCTGGTTCTACCCGGTCGGACGGAACCCGCAGCGTACTGTTGGACTGCATATCCAGCAGGACTGCGGATGTTTTCTGTTCGCCGCGCTCATCGAACCAGAGGATGTATTCGGTGATGTGCCGGTATTGCCTGCCCTGGTATAGAACCGGTTTTCGCGCCTTCATGGCCGCGATGATCTCCTTGCTGTCCATCGACTCACTCCTTTTGGGCAATGCCGTTTACCAGGGTAACTGCGAACGGGCTGTTATAGTCCTCCACCTCTCCATTACCGGTGAGGTATGTAAGATCATACAAATACCCCTCCTTCAGCTTTTTCCCCTTATCATCGGTGAGCTTTGGCTTCCCTTCGATAAAGATTTCTATGGCATTTCCATTGGGATGGCTGCCTGAAAAATGGTAGTTTTCAGTCAGCAAATTCTTTTCGCCCCGATTGGAGGACTCCAGCCGCACCCGGAACTCCACAACGGTCATTGCTTGGGATTTCCGGTACTGAAAGAAGGTTGCCGCACCGACGTAGATACCGCCCAATACCGGCAGCACATTGAAAAGCGAACACTCTCTTGTGGCGATTAACAGCACAATCCCTACAGTGGTAAACGTCCCCGCAAGGATTGCGCTTCCCAGGAAGCTTTTGTTGACTCGGTTCATGTGCTCCTCCTATACCGCAGCGGCCTCTGCCGGATGCGAACGATTTGGGACGATCCTGCCCAGCGAAAAAAACGCTCCTGCCAGAAGCATGGCCTTCAGGTCGCTGGAGCAGCTGACAATCTCGCCGTTTAAGGCAGTCCGGCCAATTTGTACTTCAATGGATTTCCCGTTTCCGAACACGGCAAACAGACGGTATCCGCGCAGCAAGGTTCGTGTTGAAAACGCCTCCAAACAGGTCGTCCAGATAAGGGACTGCCCTCTTGCAAACGCCTTTCGGGTTTCCCCGTAGGTATGGCAGGTATGGAACGGATAGGGGCCGTCCACTACCACAAATACGGCGTTGCCATCTTCAGGAAGCTTTTCCTGCCAAGTATCCCCCCATTCCGGGAGGGGCGGGTAGCGGCGTTCTTCCGGCAGAATCACGTCCTCCGAAATAGCCATCATCCCCTTGTCGGTGTCAAACAGCAGGGTATCAAACCCATATAAATGGGCCGCCCCGGCGGACAGAACCTGAGCGTTGCCAATTTCCGAAAGGATCCGGCCCAGCTTATAGGTTAATCGTGCAAGTGTGAGCATAATCATTACCTCCAATTTTGATAACAAAAATAGGGCTCCAGAATCTCCGGGGCCCTGTACGGTTGATTTTGATTAGAAGGGAAGATCGTCGTTGACGTCGATTTCCTCAAAATCGTCAGGGTTGATTCCGGGAGACGCTTGCTTTTCACCGCCGGAAGCCTTTCCTTCTCCATTTTTGCCGCCCAGCGGAAATCCTGCGTGTTCTGCGTAAATTTCCGTGGTATACCGCTTGACACCGTTTTTGTCCTCGTAGCTGCCGGTGCGGATATACCCCTCCAGGGTGATCAAATCGCCCGGTTTGAAATACTGCGCCACAAATTCGGCCTGCTTCCCAAAAAAGGTAACGTCCGGGTAGTCATAGACCTTCTTCCCGCTGCCGTCCTTGCGGTCGCGCGGAACGGCGACCCGGATCCGCAGAACGGAATAGCTCTTGTCGCCTTTGGTGTTGCTTTTCAGCTCCAGGGGTTTTTTCTCCTTACCGGTGCTTACATACCCGGTCAGTCTGATAGAATTGTGAAGTGCCATTTTCTTCTTCTCCTTTTTCGTTTTCTCAAACCTTGTGTTTTAATCGGTCGGATTCCTCGGCGCGTTTGGCGTCGTTCCACTTGTCCATCGTTCCCACCAGATATCCAGTGATCCTGCGGATCCGTTCGAAGGGAACGCCTTCGCCAACGGCTTTGACCTCGGTCGAAGGTTCGGCGCTTACAGGGTTCATCCAAATACTCCTTCCTTTTTGGGGGGCAGCAAAAAAGGAGCAGCGCATCCTATCGCATTTCTGCAAAAAGGACGCACTGCTCCTCAGAGCCGCGTTTTCCAAAACATTGAATGCAGCCAAGCCGCATTTGCTTCTTACCCCTTCACTATACGCCGGCTGGATTTCAATGTCAAGGATAAGAACGCGTTTTTCGTCCATTTTGCCCGACTATTCTGCTTCATAGGTATCGCCCAAGCTGAATCCGTCAAAGAGGATGATTTCCTCAATTTTGGCAGCCTCCTCCGTTTCTGCTTCGCTGTCCTCTGCCAAAGGCAGCTCCTCGGGCTCCGGCTCCATCTCCTGGAGAGGCGCTTCGTATTGCGCCACGCCAGTCACACCGGGAGTCAGGTTCTGCGTAAATTCATCGTCT
>CATJBQ010000248.1 GCA_949738465.1 uncultured Lachnospiraceae bacterium | reverse complement strand
GCTGGATGCTTTTGACGTATTCATAAGCAAAGATGGGGAGATTTACCGGTACCTCATCAACAATGAACCGTTTAAGAGCTATGTCAAGGTAATTAAGACCGACGCGGAGACTGGGAAAGCCATCCCTTACGCGGGGGCAGCTTTCCAGATCTACCGCCCGGACGGCAGCAAGGTGGAGATGACATACACCTACCCAGAGGTTACCACGATTGACACGTTCTATACCACAGCGGACGGCATGCTGGTTACACCCCGGCAGCTGGATTACGGATATGGCTATTCTTTAGTGGAAGTATCCGCACCCTATGGCTATGTGTTAAACAGCGAACCGGTATTTTTTGACGTAACAGAGGGCAATTCCACGGAGGAAAGCGCAGTTACCATGATTAAGGTGGAACGCCCGGATATGCCGCAGAAAGGAACGATCGCCGTCAGCAAATCCGGCGAGGTATTCTCCTCCGTAACCGCCGTAGGCGGCGGGTATATCGATGAAGATGGGAATGATGTGGAATTCCCGGCCATCTACCAGCCGGTGTATGATACCAAAGGTCTGGAAGGAGCCGTTTACGAAGTAACGGCAGCCGAAGATATCCTGACACCGGATGGGACGCTCCGTTATGCCAAAGGCACGGCTGTGGCGGAGATCACCACAGACAGCACAGGGGCAGCCATTACGGAGCCGCTGTATCTTGGCAAATATGAAGTGAAGGAAATCTCTGCCCCTTACGGCATGGTATTAAGCGGTGAAACCCATCAAGTTGAGCTTACGTATGCGGGGCAGGAAGTAGATATTACGGAAACCTCCACCAGCTTCTATAACGAGCGGCAGAAGGTGGAGATCAGCCTGGAAAAGATCCTGGCGCGGGACGAACGTTTCCAGCTTGGAATGAATGGGGAAATCCTCTCTGTGCAGTTTGGCCTGTATGCAGCGGAAGACCTGACAGCTGCGGATGGCAGCATGGTCCCGGCGGACGGCCTTTTGGAACTTACA
This sequence comes from uncultured Lachnospiraceae bacterium, assembly GCA_949738465.1. Taxonomy (GTDB): domain Bacteria; phylum Bacillota; class Clostridia; order Lachnospirales; family Lachnospiraceae; genus 14-2. The sequence continues at coordinate 5,634 of CATJBQ010000248.1, read as the reverse complement.
GGCTGTGATGAAAACGGAATGGTAACATTTCAAACAGACGTCCCTGTACGGGCAGAATTGTATGTAAAGGAAACCAGCACAGACAGCCATTATATCCTCTCCGATGAAAAATACCCGGTTGTATTTGCGTATGCAGGGCAGGATACTGCATTGGTAGAAATCAAAGTGAATGACGGGGATACCATTGAAAATGACCTGGTTTATGGAAGCATCAAAGGCTTGAAGGTTGACCGTGAAACAGAGGAAACCATTGAGGGAGCTTTGTTCGGCCTGTTCCGTCCGGACGAGAGTGAATTTACAGAGGAAACCGCCATCCTTACCGCCAAATCGCAGGAGGATGGTATTTTTCTGTTTGAAAATATCCCTTATGGGAACTGGGTGATCCGGGAGCTTGCCCCGGCCGAAGGGTTCCTGCCAAACACCGACTTCCATCATGTACAGGTAGGATTCCATGAACAGCTGATTGAGATTACAGTGGCCAATGACCGCATTCCGGAAATCGGCACCAAAGCCGGGGTGGACGGGGAAAAGGAAATCTGTGCCACAGAGGTGTTCACGCTTACGGATACCGTATCTTACAAGCACCTGGTCCCTGGGAAGGAATACACGGTCAAAGGCGTCCTGATGGATAAGGCAACGGGGAAGCCGTTACTGATTGATGGCGGGGAAATCCATTCAGAAGCCACATTTACACCGGAGGAACCGTCTGGGGAAATAACCGTAGAATTTACTTTCGACTCCAAGTATATCAAAGAAGATACCGACATCGTCGTCTTTGAGAGCCTGCAGCGGGGCGGCATGGAGCTTGCCGTCCATGCAGACCTTACCGATGAAGGGCAGACCGTCAGGGTAAAAGTGCCGGAAATCGGTACGAAAGCCACAATTGAGGGTAAAAAGGAGGTTCCTGCGAAAGGCGATATCACAATAGAAGACCTGGTGTCCTACAGGAACCTGACCCCTGGGAAGGAATATACCATCAGCGGCACCCTTATGGATAAATCCACAGGGAGGGAACTGCTGGTGAATGGCGATATCGTAACTTCCAAGGTGACGTTTACGCCGGAGCAGCCGGATGGGGAAGTAATGGTTTCTTTTCCCTTTGATGCCGGCGGGATTACGAAGGAAACACAAACCGTTGTCTTTGAGAAGCTGTACCGGGAAGGCGTGGAGCTTACCGCCCATGCGGATCTCGGGGACGAGGGCCAGACGGTAACCATCACGCCGCCAGCCCCGGAGGTGCCAAAGACCGGGGACGGGAGCCATATGGGATTCTGGATTGGCTTAGGTGCTATTGCCCTTGGCGGGATTGGCGCCACAGGCATCCTTTATTTCCGGCAGAAGAAGGAGGATGGGGAGGAATGATGAAGAGGGTGTATATCTGTGCGCCCCTTGGCGGCGATGTTGAGGGGAATATCGGAAAAGCCAGACAATATGCCAGGTATGCCTTAATGTGCGGCGTTGCGCCCATAGTGCCGCACTTTTACGCCCTGTGCCTGGATGACGGGATCCCGGGGGAGCGGGAGCTTGGCATGGCGGCGGGAGTAAGCCTGCTATGGCTCTGTGATGAACTGTGGGTTTTCGGGGACAGGGTCACGGAGGGGATGGCCTCTGAGATCCGGTTTGGCCAGAGCCTGAATATAAGGATTAAAAATATCCGGGAGGAAGAAATTGGGGAAATGATTGGAGGAGATGCATCATGAGAAAGAAATCGGTAAGGACTCTGTGCGCCCTTATGGCGGCAGTGGCCCTGTGTACCGCCCCTGCGTTGACCGCCCTGGCATCCGGGGATGTGGCGGGGGCCATAGAAAGCACCTGGACGGCGGCGCAGGCACAGATCAAGACGGTGGTCAATCATGTCGTGTTCCCGGTGGTGGACATGATCCTGGCGATCCTGTTTTTTGTAAAGCTGGGGACAGCTTACTTTGATTACAGGAAACATGGGCAGTTCGAATTCACGGCGCCCTGCATCCTGTTCGCCTGCCTGATCTTTACCCTGACCGCGCCCCTTTATATCTGGTCAATCCTGTAAAGGGGGTGCAGGCGTATGTTTGAATGGCTGGGGGACATCCTCTCCGGCATGGGGGAGGCCATGGGCGCGGCCTATGAGGCATTGGGGACAGAGTTCTCCAATGCCATCTGGGACGCTATGCTCCAGTGGTTTTATGAAACAATTTACGGTGCCGCCTCGGATTTCTTCACGGCGATGGGGAACATGGGGGCAGACATCTTCGACCTGGACTGGATCCAGGCGACGATCCGGCTCTTTACCCTGTTTGGATGGGCACTCTTTACGGCAGGAGTCGTGGTCGCTGTCTTTGACGTGGCGATTGAATACCAGTGCGGGAGGGCGAATATCAAGACAACGGCGGTCAATGTCTTAAAGGGCTTCTTTGCCTGCTCCCTGATCGGCATTGTGCCGGTGGAGCTGTATCAGTTCTGCATCTCTTTGCAGAACACCTTTTCCCATGACCTGTCGGCAGTCTTTGCAGGGGGCAGGAGCCTCGACCTGGCAGGCGAGAGCACAAGCGTTCTGGCGGGCAGCTTTGCCGTGTCGGCAGATATTAATATAAACCTTTTTAACCTCCTGGCGATGGTCGCCTTTACCTACTGCGTGATCAAGATCTTCTTTGCCAATATCAAGCGGGGAGGCATCCTGTTAATCCAGATGTCGGTGGGGGCATTGTATCTGTTTTCCGTGCCACGGGGCTACCAGGACGGCTTCAACCAGTGGATGAAGCAGATCGCAGCTTTATGCCTGACGGCATTCATGCAGACGACACTGCTGTTTTTGGGGCTTCTAACTTTCCCTGGAAACATGCTCTTAGGGCTTGGCATTATGCTGGCGGCCAACGAGGTGCCGCGGATTGCCCAGCAGTTTGGCCTGGATTCCAGTGTGCGGGTAAACATGATGAGCGTTGTCCATGCCACCACCACGGCGGTCAACCTGACCCGGAGCGTGGCAAGGGCTGCCGGGAAGTAAGGGAAGGCGCAGCATGAAAGAAAATACAGGGGGGATGACATGACACAGCATTTATACCCGCAGAACCTGAAAGCCACCGCCAACCTCTGGCTGTGGGGCCTGAAGGATTTTGCAATACTTGGCATTGCGGCACTTTTATCCATTGTGGCGCTGGTGCAGCTTCGGATGGCAGCCCCGGCCGCCGCCACGCTCTGCTATGGGTTTCTGACCATCCGGCTGGACGATACGACCATACTGGATTTCCTAAATTATGCAGTCCGGTACTTTTTATCAACCCAGCAATATTTTGAATGGAGGTGACAGGCGTGGCAAAGAAAGAAAAACCACAGAAGAAAAAAGGGCGCAGCCTGCAGGAGATGGTGGGCATCCGGGCGTTTACGAAGTATGGGCTTGACACAAACAGGGGGGAGCTTTTGTTTTACATGGTATCGCCTACCAACATCTCGGTGCTGTCCTATGTGAACATTGAAATCAAGATCCGCCACCTGATGATGGTGCTGTCGGCGCTGCCGGATATCGAGATTACCTGCACGGACTCCTCGGAATGCTTTGATGGCAACAAATCCTACCTGCAGGGGAGGCTTGCGGAAGAAAAGAACCCCAAGGTCAGGAAAATTATAAAAAAGGATATTGACTTCCTCGACCACATCCAGATGGAGATGGCGACCGCAAGGCAGTTCCTGTTCCTTGCAAGGCTGAAAAACCAGAAGGACAAGCAGGTTTTCGATGCTGCCAACCGGATTGGAAAGGTAATCTCTGAGCAGGGCTTTGAGGTGCAGCGGATGAAGAAAGCGAAGATCAAGCGCTTCCTTGCCCTGTATTTTGAAGCCAGCATGAATGGCGAGGCCATGCCGGACCTGGACGGGGAGCAGTTCTATGAGGTAGATGATGAAGAAGAAACAAAAGATTAGCCTTGGCTGCCTTTCCCTCCTGCTGTCGGCGCTTCTTGCGGCTTCCGGTTTTATGGTTTACAGGGAATTATCCCAGCGGCAGAAGGAAACAGAAGATTTTGCAGAACTTTTAGAACTGGTGCAGGCCGGGCAGCCGGAAGCAGCGGTACCAGATGGGCCGGGATATCCGGCAGAGGAAGCAGGGACGGAGCCAGCCCGTAATAAGCGCAAACTCGCCCCATTGTTTGCACAGAACAGTGAATGTATTGGCTGGCTCAGCCTCCCCAGCACAGGGATAGACTATCCGGTCATGCATACGCCACAGGATCCCCAGAAATACCTCAGGAAGAATTTTTATGGGGAATACAGCAGCAGCGGCGTCCCATTTTTAGACAGCCGGTGCTGCCTGGACAGCGGTAACCTGATCCTGTATGGCCACAACATGAAAAACGGAACGATGTTTGGAACGCTGAAAAACTATGTGGATGAGGGGTATTTAAAAGAACATCCTGTTATAGAATTCGAAACGGAATCCGGCTGTGCAGAGTATGTCATTTTTGCCGTTGCGGCAGTAAATAAATGGGATAGCTGGTACCGTTTTATCGATGCGGCAGGAGAGAGGGATTTTGAAGCGGAGGTGGAGGATATTAGGGGCAGATCTTTGCATGATACCGATGTCTGGCCGGAATATGGCCAGCAGATCCTTACCCTGTCTACCTGCTACCATGCAATGGAGAATGGGAGGCTGCTGGTCATTGCCGTAAAGCGTGAATAATTGGTGTCAGACTGTATAACCTATTGACGGGTAGGTTATAGTAGGGTATACTATCCACAAAAGCAATGGGCTCTGCAAAGAAAGGAGAGGATCCCCATGACTGACAGCTATGGGCTGATGCGGCAGATCGAAGAACGGATTGCCGCGCTTCCCGCAGGCTATATTTCCAAAAAGAATATAAATGGGAAAACACGGTATTACCTTCAATGGAAAGAAAACGGGAAAGTAAAGAGCCAGTATCTGCGTGAGGAAGAAGCAGAAGAAATCCGGGTGCAGATCGAAGAACGCAGGCAGCTAAAGGAGTGGTTAAAAGAGCTGAAGAAGAAGTTCCCAACGGTGAAAGAAGATGTCCAGAAATTTGAAACTAAGGTAAGGGCAGGAAACGAGCTTGCAGAAATGGCAGCTGATGTGAAGGGCTTCGAAAAAAGGGAGGTCTATCACCGGATTCCCCAATATCTTTATGGGAATGTGCGGACAAGGGTATGCGTGATTTATGGCCTCCGGCGGACGGGAAAGACTACCATGCTCCTGCAGGCCATCGCAGATATGTCTGAGGGAGACTTTAAAAAGGCCGCCTATATCAAGCTGCGTACCGTCGATGAGATGGACTCGCTTACCCGTGACCTAGACCGGCTGTACCAGGCGGGATACCGGTATATTTTTTTAGACGAGGTTACGCTGATGGAGGACTTTATTGATTCCGCAGCCCTCCTGTCCGACATCTATGTGCCCATGGGGATGCGGATTGTGCTCTCCGGCACGGATTCCCTGGGGTTCTGGTTTGCCAGGGACAATGAACTGTACGACAGAGAAAGGACATTCCATACCACTTTTATCCCATACCGCGAATACAGCCGCATCCTCCACATTGACAGCATTGATGAATATATCCGTTATGGCGGAACCTTAAAAGCCGGGGAAACGGATTTTGATGATGAGGAGCTTCGGGAAGAAGGCGTGGCTTTCCGTGACGATGAATCCACACGCAG
>CATJBQ010000247.1 GCA_949738465.1 uncultured Lachnospiraceae bacterium | reverse complement strand
TCTGGAAGCTGACCAAGGGGGCGGTCCATGTGACGGATTACTCCAACGCCTCCCGGACCATGCTGTTTAACATCAAGGAGCTTTGCTGGGATCGGGAAATCCTCTCCCGGCTGGATATTCCGGAATGTATGCTGCCCAAGCCAATGCCCTCAAGCTGTGTTTACGGGATGGCGGACGCTTCCTTCTTCGGCGGGGAGATTCCCATTGCCGGGGCGGCGGGAGACCAGCAGGCGGCGCTTTTCGGCCAGACCTGCTTCGCGCCGGGGGAGGCCAAGAATACCTACGGTACCGGGTGTTTCCTGCTGATGAATACCGGCCAGAAGCCGGTGTACTCCAAAAACGGTCTGGTGACCACCATTGCCTGGGGATTGGACGGCAAGGTGACCTACGCCCTGGAGGGGTCGATTTTTGTGGCAGGGGCGGCCATTCAGTGGCTGCGGGATGAACTTCGCCTCATCGACAGCGCCGCCGATTCGGACTATATGGCCAGGAAGGTGACGGATACCAACGGCTGCTACGTGGTTCCGGCCTTTACCGGTCTGGGGGCGCCCCATTGGGACCAGTACGCCCGGGGAACCATCGTGGGCCTGACCCGGGGGGTCAACAAATACCATATCATCCGGGCGACGCTGGAATCCTTAGCCTTCCAGACCAACGATGTGCTTGGCGCCATGCGGGCCGATTCCGGAATCGACCTGGCAGTGCTCAAGGTGGACGGCGGGGCCAGCGCCAACAATTTCCTCATGCAGGTGCAGGCAGATATCAGCGGCGCGCCGGTAAACCGTCCCGTCTGCGTGGAGACGACGGCCATGGGAGCCGCCTATCTGGCGGGCCTGGCCGTAGGCTATTGGTCCGATCAAAAAGAAGTCATGAAAAACTGGGCCAGCGATGCGGTTTTTGTCCCCTATATCGATGAGGAACAGCGTCTGGCCCGGGTAAAAATGTGGAACAAGGCCGTAAAATATGCTTACGGCTGGGCCAGGGAAGAATAGAAGGAAGAAAAGGAGCGGAACCATGAAATATGATGTGATCATTATCGGCGCGGGAGTTTCCGGCTGCGCCATTGCCCGGGAGCTGTCCCGGTATCAGTTAAAAACAGCCGTACTGGAAAAGGAGGAGGACGTCTGCTGCGGCACCTCCAAGGCCAATAGCGGCATTGTCCACGCCGGCTTTGACGCGGCGCCGGGAAGCCTGATGGCAAAATTAAACGTGGCAGGCAGCCGGGCCATGGAGGCCCTTTCTAAGGAGCTGGATTTTTCCTTCCGAAGGAACGGCTCCCTGGTGCTGATGTTTGACGAGGCGGACCGGCCCCGATTGCAGGAGCTTTATGAGCGGGGCTTAAAAAACGGCGTGGAGGGCCTGCGGATCATAGAGCGGGAGGAATTGAAAAAAATGGAGCCGGGCGTTGGGCCGGAGGCTCTGGCGGCCCTGTACGCCCCCACCGGCGGGATCGTCTGCCCCTTCGGGCTGACCATCGCTCTGGCGGAGAACGCCTGCACCAACGGCGTAGCGTTTTATTTTGACCAGAAGGTAACGGGGATGGAAAGGCAGGAAGATGGCTGGCGGATGCGTACAGAAGAAAAAACATACGAGACTACAATTGTAGTCAATGCGGCGGGCATCTATGCAGACCTTTTTCATAATATGGTCAGTGAGACAAAGCTTCACATTACGCCGCGGCGGGGGGATTACTGCCTTTTGGACCGCACGACGGAAGGGTTCGTGAAGCATACGGTCTTCCAGCTTCCGGGAAAGCAGGGCAAGGGCGTTCTCGTAACGCCCACGGTCCACGGCAACACGCTTCTGGGCCCCACCGCCATTGATATTGAGGACCGGGAGGGGACTAACACCACCCAGGCCGGCTTAGACGAGCTTCGCGAAAAAGCCGCAAGAAGCATGGAGGGAATTCCCATGAACCAGGTGATTACCTCCTTTGCGGGCCTTAGAGCCCATGAGGACGGCGGGGAATTCATCATTGGCGAACCGAAGGACGCGCCGGGCTTTGTGGACTGTGCCGGTATTGAATCGCCCGGCTTATCCAGCGCGCCGGCCATCGGGAAAATGGTGGCGGAGCTGATTGCGGACCGGCTGCATCCGGCAGCCAATGAGAAGTTCTGCGGGACACGCCGGGGCATTTTGAATCCGGCGGTTCTCCCCAAAGAGGAGCGGGCCAGGCTGATCCAACAAAACCCGGCCTACGGCGCCATCGTCTGCCGCTGTGAGATGGTGACGGAGGGGGAAATTATCGATGCGGTGACAAGACCCTTAGGGGCAAAATCCTTAGACGGCGTAAAGCGTCGTACCCGGGCGGGGATGGGCCGCTGCCAGTCGGGCTTCTGCTCGCCTAAGACCATGGAGATCATCGCCAGGGAGCGGGGGATTTCCATGGCGGAGGTTACCAAATCCGGCGGGGCTTCCAGAATCATTTGCGGGACAAGTAAGGACAATTTGCAGGAGGAAAAGGAATGAAACGGTACGATATTGTCATAATCGGCGGGGGGCCGGCAGGATTGGCGGCAGCCTTAGCCGCAAGGGAACAGGGAATCCATGAAGTGCTGATCTTAGAGCGCGACCGGGAGCTGGGCGGAATTCTGAATCAGTGTATTCACAACGGCTTTGGCCTTCACACCTTCCAGGAAGAACTGACCGGGCCGGAATATGCCGCCCGCTTTATCCAGAGGGTGAAGGATGCCCGGATCGAATATCAATTGAGCACCATGGTTCTTAACATTTCTCCGGAAAAAATCGTGACGGCCATGAACCGTGAAGAAGGGCTTTTTGAGATAGAGGCCGGCGCGGTTGTGCTGGCGATGGGATGCCGGGAACGTTCCCGGGGGGCTTTAAACATCCCGGGTTACCGCCCGGCAGGGATTTTTTCCGCAGGAACCGCCCAGCGTCTGGTCAATATGGAAGGCTGTCTGCCGGGACGTGAGGTGGTGATCTTAGGTTCCGGCGATATCGGGCTGATTATGGCTCGCCGGATGACCTTAGAGGGGGCGAAGGTGAAGGTGGTTGCGGAGCTGATGCCCTACTCCGGCGGACTGAAGCGGAACATCGTTCAGTGCCTGGACGATTATGGGATTCCCTTAAAGCTCAGTCATACTGTGGTGGATATCCAGGGCCGGGAGCGGGTGGAGGGCGTCACCATCGCCCAGGTGGGGGCGGACCGCAGGCCCATTCCCGGTACCGAGGAGCATTATACCTGCGATACCCTGCTTCTTTCCTGCGGTCTGATTCCGGAAAATGAGTTGTCACGGGAGCTGGGTGTAATGATCAGCCCTGTCACCGCGGGCCCGGTGGTCAACGAGAGCCTAGAGACCAGCATTCCCGGCGTATTTGCCTGTGGAAACGTGCTCCATGTCCACGACCTGGTGGATTTTGTGTCCCAGGAGGCCGCCAGCGCCGGCGCTGCGGCGGCGGAGTATGTAAAGCAGCGTCCGGGTGAGGATGCGGAAGTGACGCTGCCCGTCAAGGGAAAAGGCGGCGTCCGCTACACGGTTCCGTCCATGATCCGGCCCGGGCGGATGCAGGAGGAGCAGGTGATCCGCTTCCGGGTGGGGGATGTGTACCGCAACCAGTATATTTCCCTCTACGTGGGGGATGAGCGGCTGATCCACCGCAAACGCCCGGTGATGGCCCCCGGCGAGATGGAGGAGCTTAAGGTTACGCGGGAGCAGCTTTCGGGCTGTCCTGAGGGCACGGAGCTTCTGGTGGTCATCGAAGACAAATAAAAACAGGGCAAGAAGGAGGACCTACATGGATACAAGAGAATTAATCTGCATCGGCTGCCCGATGGGCTGCAGGATGACAGTAAATATGGATAAGGGGCAGGTACATTCGGTTTCCGGCAATACCTGCAAGCGGGGGGACGCTTACGCCCGTAAGGAGGTCACAAATCCCACCCGCATCGTTACCAGCACCGTCCGGGTGGAGGGCGGCGTTCTTCCGGTGGTTTCCGTCAAAACCCGGGAGGATATCCCCAAAGGAAAAATTTTTGCCTGTATGGAAGCGCTGGCAAAGGTTACGGTGCAGGCGCCGGTAGCCATTGGGGATGTGGTGCTTCCCGATGCGGCAGGAACCGGGGTGGATGTTGTCGCCACAAAAAATGTAGTGGAAGCGTAGTACAATGTAAAACAAGCCTGTGGTAAAAATTGGGTTGTTCCAACTGGAAAATTATGGTATTTTATAAAGGTTGGAACAGCTCTTTTTTGTTTACTAATTTTTACAGGTGATAAAATGCTACGAAAATATTTGGAACAAAATGTGTACGAGGCCCTGCAAAGCCGCCTGCGGTTTGTATTTGAGGAATTTGACAACATCTACCTCTCGTTTTCCGGAGGCAAGGACAGCGGGCTGCTGCTGAATCTGGTACTGGATTTTCAGCAGAAAAACTATCCGGGGAAGCGGATCGGCGTTTTTCATCAGGATTTTGAAGCGCAGTACACCGTGACGTCGGAGTACGTGGAGCGCACCTTTGAACGGATCAAGGACCAGGTGGAGCCCTACTGGGTATGCCTGCCCATGGCCACCCGCACGGCGCTTAGCAGTTACGAAATGTACTGGTATCCCTGGGACGATAAGAAAAAGGACGTCTGGGTGCGGCCCATGCCCCAGAAGGAATATGTGATCAATCTGGAAAATAATCCTATGACCACCTATCATTACCGGATGAATCAGGAGGATCTGGCCAGGCAGTTTGGCCGCTGGTACCGGCTTTCCCACGGAGATAAGAAGACGGTGTGCCTTCTGGGGATGCGGGCCTCGGAGTCCCTGCAGCGCTACAGCGGATTTTTGAACATCAAATACGGCTACCAGGGAGAATGCTGGATCAGCAAACAGTTTAAGGATGTCTGGTGCGCCTCCCCCATGTTTGACTGGTCGGCGGAGGACGTCTGGCATGCCAATTATCTGTTCGAATACGATTACAACCGCCTGTACGATCTCTATTATATGGCGGGGCTTAAGGTATCCCAGATGCGCGTGGCGTCCCCCTTTAACGATTATTCCAAGGATTCGCTGAATCTGTACCGGGTGATCGATCCGGAGATCTGGACGAAGCTGGTGGGGAGAGTCCAGGGGGCCAATTTTGCCAGCATTTACGGGAAGACCAAGGCCATGGGCTACCGCAACGTCACCCTGCCGCCGGAGCATACCTGGAAGTCCTATACCATGTTCCTGCTGGATACGCTGCCGGCCCGGCTTCGGAACAATTATGTAAAAAAATTCAATACCTCCATTGAATTCTGGCATAAGACCGGAGGGGGGCTGGATGAGGACACGATCCAGGAGCTTCTGGAGCATGGCTATAAGATTTGCCGCAACGGCGTATCCAATTATACCAAGAGCAGGAAATCCCGCGTCATATTTTTACAGAAGATCCCCGACCACACGGACGATATCAAGTCTTCCAAGGATATCCCAAGCTGGAAGCGGATGTGCTACTGTATTTTAAAAAACGACCACATCTGCCGCTTTATGGGATTCGGAGTAAACAGAGAACAACAGAGATGCATGGATATGATCCGTGTAAAATACAAAAGCTTAGAGGGAATGGAAAATGGAATATAAAAGCCCGGTATATCAGGTAATACCTGTTTCCGTAGAAAAAATCAAACCAAACGATTACAACCCGAATACGGTAGCGCCGCCGGAGATGAAGCTGCTCTACAACAGCATCAAGATGGATGGCTATACCATGCCGATTGTCTGCTACTACAATGAGGCGGAGGATACCTACATTATTGTGGACGGCTTCCACCGCTACCGCATCATGCTGGAGTATCCGGACATCTATGAACGCGAAAACGGAATGCTTCCGGTTTCCGTCATCGACAAGCCCTTGGACCAGCGCATCGCCAGCACCATCCGCCATAACAGGGCCAGAGGAAGCCACGAAGTGGATCTGATGAGCAATATTGTCAAGGAGCTCCATGAGCTGGGGCGTTCCGACGCCTGGATTGCCAGGCATCTTGGCATGGACCGGGACGAGATCCTGCGCTTAAAGCAGATCACCGGACTGGCGGCCTTGTTTAAGGATGTGGAATTCGGCCAGGCATGGCGGCCGGCGGAGGAGCCGGAGACGTAAGATCCGCCGGCCCGGAACCGCTGAAAATTTTTTCCAGGAAAGAAAAAGAAAAAGATTTGGAATCTTTCGGTTGTTCTGCAGTCTGTTTTGTGTTATTTTTATGTGAGAGGTTTAGCGTGAAACGGGCTGGGACAGGAAGGAATGTTTTATGAGACAGATTAGAAGGATCTTTTTTTTACCGGGCCTGCTGATAACCTGCTTTCTGGCGGGCTGCGGCGGCAGGAACGAAGTACAGTTGGAAAATGAGCTGGCCTATCGCCAGGTGGGGATACAGAAGCTTTCGGAGGGAGATTACCAGGGAGCGGTGGAGTTTTTCCAGAAGGCCCTGGATCAGTCGGTGGCGGTTGTAGGGACGTTGGAGGTGGATATTTGTTATTATAAGGCGAAGGCCCAGTATCTGGGCGGCGATGTGGAGGGGGCTTTTGCCACTTATACGGCGCTCATTGAGTATGACGAGGATAACGCCCAGGCCCTGTTCCTTCGGGGAACCGCCTATCTGGCCGGGGGGCAGGAACAGGAGGCTCTTTTAGATTACCGTGCGGCGGCTGACAAGGACCCGGAGAATGGGACCCTGTACCAGCATATTGCCCAGAATCTGATTTATGCCGGCATGAGCCAGGAGGCGGAGCCGTATCTTGCCTCTGCGGTGGCCATGGACAGCGACGATGCTGTGAGCCTTAGGGAGCGGGGCTATGCGTTTTACCTGATGGAGGATTTTGGCAATGCCCGGGCCAATCTGGATAAGGCCATTACCATGGGGGACAGCCAGGCGGTCTTTTATCTGGCGAAGATCGAGGATGCGCTGGGAAACAGCGAACAGGCCATGAAGCTGTATGAGACGTATCTTGCGGACCATGGGGATGATACGGCCACCTTGTATGAGCTGGGCCTTGCACGCCTTGGGCAGGGCAGTTATGATCAGGCGCTGGCTTTTTTCCAGAAGGGACTGGAGGCGGAGAAGCCCATGAACCGGCAGCAGCTCCGGCGGGGGGAGATTGTGGCCCTGGAATACCTTCTGGAGTTTGCCCAGGCGAAGGAGAAGCTTGCGTCTTATGTGTCGGATTACCCGGAGGATGAGGAAGCGGCCAGGGAGTGGGAGTTCCTGCGGTCCCGGTAAGATAGAAAGGAAGCGGTGGTTGGTATGATTATTGAGATACTGGTAATTATTGTAGGCGTTTTGTTGATGAATCTCTCCCTGTTTTCGGGAGTGAAGGGCATAGCGGGCTTAAGCTATTGTCTGGATTTTCCAACAATGATCTGTATTCTGGGGATGTCGCTGCCGATCCTGATCCGCAGAGGGGCGTGGCGTGATTTTTTACGGGCCTTCCGGATGCTGAAGAAAACATACGTTTGCTCACTGGCAGATCTGAAGCGTACCAAGGAAGCGGTGGAGCTGATGCAGAAGCAGATCCGTTATGCGGGATGGATCACGGCGGTTCTGGGAATGATTTATCTGCTGTCGCAGCTTACGGATCTTTCCCAGCTTGGCCCCTGTATGGCGGTGATTATCCTGTCTATACTTTATGTGGTCGTTCTGGAATTGCTTCTGCTGCCGCTGCAGCATGAGGTCAGAAGCCGGATCATCGACTATATGGAGGCAGAGGATTGAAGAAACGGATTTTTCGGCTTCTCCTTGGCGTTATGTATATTTTTCTGATGGCGCTGCTTCTGTTGATCCACGTCCAGCGGATTGCCGGCGATATCCAGCGGGTGATGGCTACGGTGGAGACGCTGTTTCTAACGGCTTTTACGGTGGGGGTGCTGGTCTTGTATCTGAAGACCGATTCCGGCCCGAAGGGGACGGAAGAATCAAAGAAGGAGGTACCGCCGGCGCCGGAGAGCCTGGAGGATTTTACCATGCGGCTGGCACGGCTGTGCGAAGGGGCGGATCCGGCGCAGGCCCTGTCCCGGAGGGAGACGGAGGTGGCCTGGCTTTTGTACCGGGGATACACCAACCGGCAGATCGGGGAGGAGCTGTATATTGCGGAGACTACGGTGAAAAAGCATGCTTCCCATATTTATGAGAAGCTGGGGATATCCGGGAAGCTGGAGCTTCGGGAAAAGATTCTGAAGGAGAACGAGAGTTCGAAAGGCATGGCCTGAGCTGTGGTGAAAAAAAGATTGTGAATGATTGTACGGAGAGGAGAAGTAACATGACGATTACGGAAATGATGGACAAGCTGAAAGCAGGGGATTTTGACGGCCGCCTGCGGGAGATTTATGTGGATGAGGCGGTGCTGCCCTATCAGAGAGAGCGGTACCGGAACGCGCTGTCCTCCTACCAGGAGCTGTTTGGCGGCGGGGAGGCAGTAGTGTTCAGCGCGCCGGGACGCAGCGAGGTGGGGGGAAACCATACGGACCACCAGCGGGGCATGGTGCTGGCGGCTTCGGTGAACCTGGATGCCATTGCGGTGGCATCTCCCCTGGCGGAAAACAGGATCCGGCTGAAATCGGAGGGCTATCCCATGCTGGAGGTGGAGCTTTCGGAGCTGGAAAAAAAGGAGTCGGAGGAAGGAACCTCCCAGGCGCTGATCCGGGGCATGGTCCAGGGGCTTCGGGAGCAGGGGAACCGTATTGGCGGGTTTCAGGCATATGTGACCAGCGATGTGCTGGGGGGCGCCGGCCTTTCTTCCTCGGCGGCCTTTGAGGTGCTGGTGGGGACGATTCTTTCGGGCCTTTACAACGAGGAGGCCATTTCCATGGTGGAGATCGCCAAGGCGTCCCAGTATGCGGAAAATGTATATTTTGGCAAGCCCTGCGGCCTGATGGACCAGATGGCCTGCGCCGTGGGCGGCTTGATCCATATTGACTTTGCGGATACGAAGCATCCCGGAATCGAAAAGGTGGACGTGGATTTTGCAGCCTATGGGCACAGTCTGTGCATTACCGACACCAAGGGCTCCCACGCGGACCTGACGGACGAATATGCGGCGGTTCCCCAGGAGATGACGGCGGTGGCAAAGGCTTTGGGCTATGAGGTGCTGCGCCAGGTGCCGGAGGCGGAGTTTACGGCGGCAATTCCCATGCTTAGGGAAACGCTGGGAGACCGGCCGGTGCTGCGTGCTCTGCATTTCTTTGCGGAGGAGCGCCGGGTGGCAGGACAGGTTGCGGCCCTTCGGGAAGGAGATTTTGCAGGATTTCTTGCATTGATACAGGCATCCGGGGATTCCTCCTTCCAGTTCCTGCAGAATGTTTATACCAGCCGTGATGTGCAGAATCAGGCGGTGTCCATCGCCCTTGGAGTGAGCCGGATGCTCTTAAAGGAGAGCGGAGAGCAGGAGCGGTGCTACGGCGTCTGCCGCGTCCACGGGGGCGGCTTTGCGGGAACCATCCAGGCTTTTGTGGAGGATGCTTTTGTGGAAACCTACCGGAAGGGGCTTGACGCCGTCTTTGGAGAGGGCGCCTGTCATGTGCTGAAAGTGCGGCCGGTGGGGGGAGTCCGGGTGATTTAAGGGTTCCTGGCAATATTGAGGTTGGCAGCAGGGAAAGGAAGATAGTAGAACGTGGTAGAAAAAGCAATTAAGAAACTGGTTTGTTACGGGGTAGAGCGGGGGCTGGTTTCGCCGGAGGATGTGATTTACACCACCAACGCTTTGCTGGAGATCCTTGGGATTCTGGAATATGAGGAGCCAGAGGAGGAGTATGCCCAGGTGGAGCTGGAGCCGGTGTTGGCGGAGCTTTGTGATTATGGGGTGGAGCAGGGGCTGATCCAGGATGGGACAGCCTCCCGGGATTTGTTTGACACGAAGCTGATGGGGGCTCTGGTGGCGCCGCCCAGCGTGGTGCGCGGGGAATTTTTCCGGCATTATGCAGAATCTTCCAGGGAGGCTACGGATTTTTATTATCAGTTCAGCCAGGATACGGACTATATCCGCCGTTACCGGATCGCAAAGGATATGAAGTGGACGGTGGATACGGAATACGGGACGCTGGATATTACCATTAACCTTTCAAAGCCGGAGAAGGATCCCCGGGCCATTGCGGCGGCCAGGCAGGTGAAGCAGAGCGGCTACCCCAAGTGTCTGCTCTGTATGGAGAATGAGGGCTATGCCGGGCATCTGAACCATCCGGCCCGTCAGAACCACCGGATTATTCCGGTGACCATCCAGGGCAGCCGCTGGGGCTTCCAGTATTCTCCCTATGTTTATTATAACGAGCACTGTATTGTGTTCAACTCCCGCCATATTCCCATGAAGGTGGAGCGGGGGACTTTTTGTAAGCTGTTTGATTTTGTAAAGCAGTTTCCCCATTATTTTGTGGGCTCCAACGCGGATCTGCCCATTGTGGGCGGCTCCATTTTAAGCCACGACCATTTTCAGGGCGGGAATTATGAATTTGCCATGGCAAAGGCCCCGGTGGAGCGGGAATTTTCGGTGGAGGGCTTTTCGGATGTGAATTGCGGCATCGTCAAATGGCCCATGTCGGTGATCCGCCTAAATGGTCCGGATACGGACCGGATTGCGGACCTTGCGGACCGGATTCTGCAAAAATGGAGAGGCTACACTGATGAGGCGGCGTTTCTTTATGCAGAGACGAAAGGGGAGCCCCACAACACCATCACGCCCATTGCCAGAAAGCGGGGGGAGGCTTATGAGCTGGATCTGGTGCTTCGGAACAACATCACGACGCCGGAGCATCCCCTGGGGCTGTACCATCCCCATGCGGAGCTGCACCATATCAAAAAGGAAAATATCGGCCTGATCGAGGTGATGGGTCTGGCGGTGCTGCCGGCCAGGCTGAAAGGGGAGCTGGAAGGGCTGGCCCGGGCGCTTCTTACGGGAGGCGATATCCGTAAGGAGGAGGCCCTTGCCCTGCATGCGGACTGGGTGGAAGGATTTGCCCATAAGTATACGTTCACCAGCCAGGAGCAGACGATGGAGATCCTGAAAAAAGAGGTGGGCCTGGTATTTTCCCAGGTGCTTTCCCATGCCGGGGTGTATAAGCGCACGCCGGAGGGTATGGAGGCGTTTTTGCGCTTTGTGAACGCGGTCTAGTACAAGGAGGCAGGAGTATGGCACAACCATTTGAAATGGAGGAACGCAAGGAGCGGGTGATCCTGGTTGGAGTCAGCGCCCAGGACGGGGACGATACCGAAGACTCGCTGCTGGAGCTGGAGGAGCTGGTATCCACCGCAGGCGCGGAGGCGGTGGGCTGTGTGGTCCAGAACCGGGCGTCCATCCATCCGGGCACCTATGTGGGAACCGGAAAACTGGAGGAGATTAAGGAATTGCTCTGGGAGACGGACGCCACAGGCATTGTCTGTGACGATGAGCTGACACCGGCCCAGCTCCACAATATGGAGGAGGTGTTGGATACCAAGATCATGGACCGGACGCTGATCATCCTGGATATTTTTGCGGCCCGCTCCTCCACCAGCGAGGGGAAGATCCAGGTGGAGCTGGCCCAGTTAAAGTACCGTCTGAGCCGCCTGGCGGGGCTTGGGAAGTCTTTGAGCCGTTTGGGCGGCGGCATCGGCACCAGAGGCCCCGGCGAGAAGAAGCTGGAGATGGACCGGCGGTTTATCAAGAGCCGGATCGCCCAATTGAACCGGGAGCTTCTGGATGTAAAACGGCACCGGGAGATTACCAGGAGCCAGCGGGAGCAAACACCAGTTCGGACGGCGGCCATTGTGGGCTATACCAATGCCGGAAAATCTACCCTTTTAAATGCCCTGACCCGGTCGGAGGTGTTGTCGGAGGATAAGCTGTTTGCCACTTTAGACCCCACCACCCGCAGGCTGGACCTGGAGAGCGGCCAGCAGATCCTGCTCACCGACACGGTGGGTTTTATCCGCAAGCTGCCCCATCACCTGATCGAGGCCTTCCGCAGTACCTTAGAGGAGGCAAAATACGCGGATTATATCCTTCATGTGGTGGATGTCTCCAACCCCCAGATGGAAAAGCAGATGCATATTGTGTACGAGACGCTTTCCGGCCTCGGGGCCGGCGGGAAAAAGGTGGTTACGCTGTTTAATAAGGCGGACCGCCTTGCGCCGGAGCAGCGTAAGGCGCAGCTTCGGGATGTCCGTGCGGAGCGTTCCCTCTGGATTTCCGCCAGGACCGGAGAGGGCCTTCTGGAACTGAAACATCTGCTGGAGGAGCTTCTCAGGGAGGAGAAGAAGCTTCTGGAAAAGGTGTTCCACTATGCGGATGCAGGACAGATCCAGGAGGTGCGTAAGTACGGGGAGCTTCTTAAGGAGGAATACCGGGAGGACGGAATCTACGTGAAGGCCTATGTGCCGGCGGAGCTTTACCAGAGGATGTGGTGAGAAAAATGGCGGCCGGGAAACGGCTGCTATTTTTGTGCAAATCGTCAACACAAAATCTTGTTTTTGTCATTGACTACCTACACAATATCTGGTACAATTAAACACGTTCAGAAAAAAATATACCAGATATAGTGTTTTTCCCGGATCGGAAGATCCGGGCGGGAAGGAAAGGGATGTAAGGATGTTTGAAGTAGTAAAGCGGGACGGCGTAGTTGCGGAATTTAACTTGGGGAAGATCAGTGAGGCCATACAGAAGGCCTTTGTGGCCACCGGAATGGAGTCGAATGATGAGATCATCGATCTGCTGACGCTGCGGGTGACAGCGGATTTTCAGAATAAGATTACGGAAGGGAAAGTCCATGTGGAGGACGTGCAGGACAGCGCGGAGCGGGTGCTGGAGCAGGCCGGCTATGCGGAGGTGGCCAAGGCGTACATTCTTTACCGCAAGCAGCGGGAGAAGATGCGCAACATGAAGTCCACGATTCTGGATTACAAGGATATCGTCAACAGCTATGTGAAGATCGAGGACTGGCGCGTGAAGGAGAATTCCACTGTGACCTACTCGGTGGGCGGGCTGATTCTGAGCAATTCCGGGGCAGTAACGGCCAATTACTGGCTGTCGGAGATCTACGACGAGGAGATCGCGGGCGCTCACCGCAATGCAGACATCCATATCCACGATCTGTCCATGCTGACGGGCTACTGTGCAGGCTGGTCCTTAAAGCAGTTGATCCAGGAGGGGCTGGGAGGAATCACCGGTAAGATTACTTCTTCGCCGGCCAAGCATCTGTCGGTGCTCTGCAACCAGATGGTGAATTTCCTGGGGATTATGCAGAACGAGTGGGCGGGGGCCCAGGCATTTTCCTCCTTTGATACCTACCTGGCGCCCTTCGTGAAGGTGGATGATTTGTCTTACGAGGAAGTGAAGAAGTGTGTGGAATCCTTTGTGTATGGGGTGAATACCCCAAGCCGCTGGGGCACCCAGGCGCCGTTTTCCAACATTACCTTAGACTGGACCGTTCCGGCGGACTTAGCGGAGCTTCCGGCTCTGGTGGGCGGCAAGGAGATGGATTTCAAATACAAGGACTGCAGGAAGGAGATGGACATGGTCAACAAGGCCTTCCTTGAGACCATGATCGAGGGGGATTCCAACGGACGGGGCTTCCAGTATCCCATTCCCACCTACTCCATCACCCGGGATTTTGACTGGTCCGATACAGAGAACAACCGTCTGCTGTTTGAAATGACGGCCAAATACGGCACACCGTATTTTTCCAATTATATTAACAGCGATATGGAGCCCAGCGACGTGCGTTCCATGTGCTGCCGTCTGCGTCTGGACTTAAGGGAGCTTCGCAAAAAATCCGGCGGCTTTTTCGGCTCCGGGGAGAGCACCGGTTCCGTGGGCGTGGTGACCATCAATATGCCGCGGATTGCGTACCTGGCTTCCGATAAGGAGGATTTTTACAAGCGTCTGGACCGGATGATGGATATTTCCGCCCGCTCCCTGAAGATTAAGCGGGGCGTGATTTCCAAGCTGATGGATGAGGGCCTGTACCCTTATACCAAGCGGTATCTGGGAACCTTTGACAACCATTTTTCCACCATCGGCCTGATCGGCATGAACGAGGTGGGGCTCAATGCAAAATGGCTTCGGAAGGATCTGACCCATGAGGAGACACAGGAGTTTACCAAGGAGGTTTTAAACCATATGCGGGAGCGCCTGTCCGATTACCAGGAGCAGTATGGGGATCTGTACAACTTAGAGGCGACCCCGGCGGAGTCCACCACCTACCGGCTGGCCAAGCACGACAAGCAGCACCACCCCGATATTATTACCGCGGGCAATCCGGGAGATACGCCTTATTACACCAACAGCTCCCATCTGCCGGTCAATTATACGGCTGACATTTTTGACGCGCTGGATATCCAGGACGAGCTGCAGACTTTGTATACCTCGGGGACGGTGTTCCATGCCTTCCTGGGTGAGAAGCTTCCGGACTGGAAGGCGGCCGCCACGCTGGTGCGTAAGATCGCGGAGAATTATAAGCTTCCCTACTACACCATGTCGCCTACCTACTCTATCTGTAAGGAGCATGGCTACATCAGCGGAGAGCATTTTGCCTGCCCCGTCTGTGGGAAGAAGGCGGAGGTTTACAGCCGGATCACCGGCTACTACCGGCCGGAGCTGAACTGGAATGACGGTAAGACCCAGGAGTATAAGAACCGCAAGGTTTACGACGTGGACAATTCCTGCATGAAGAAGGTGCATACCAATATTGTTACCGTTTCCAAGGACGATGTGAAGATTGAGCCCACCGGGAGCATCAAGTACCTGTTTACTACCAAGACCTGCCCCAATTGCGCCATGGCGAAGCAGATGCTGAAAAACGAAACATATGTTCTGATTGACGCGGAGGAGAACCAGGAGCTGACATCCAAATACGGAGTGATGCAGGCGCCTACACTTGTAGTCGTGCAGGATGACGTGGCGAAAAAGTACGTGAATGCTTCCAATATCCAGAAATATGTGAACGGGAATCGATAAATAGGAAAAAAGAAAAAGAAGGATACCGGAATATGAGAAAATACCTTTCCGATATCCTTTTTTTATGCTATGATGGTAGAAGCGAAGAAGGCAATAAAACGTAAGGTATAAGGAGTGTAGAGCGATGAGTACATTGATCAAAAACGGACATGTGATCGATCCGGCCACCGGAACGGACGGACTTCGGGATATCCGGATCGAGGGAGATGTGATTGCGGAGATTGCCAGGGAGCTTCCCGAGGACGGGGACGAGGTGATCGATGCCAAGGGCTGCTATGTGATGCCGGGATTTATCGACCTGCATGTGCATCTTAGGGATCCGGGGCTGGAGTACAAGGAGACGGTGGAGACGGGATCGCGTTCCGCGGCCCGGGGAGGCTTTACCACGATCCTGGCTATGCCCAACACCAAGCCGGTGGTGGATAACGGGGATGTGGTGCGCTACGTCCACAATAAGGCCAGGACCATCGGGATCACCAATGTGCTGCAGGTGGGGGCCATCACCAGAGGACAGCACGGGGAAGAACTGGCGGATATCGACGATATGGTGGACGCCGGCATCCCGGCTATCAGCGAGGACGGCAGGACGGTGATGAATGCCCGCCTGTACCGGGAGGCTATGGCGCTTGCCGTAAAATACGATATTCCGCTGCTGGCCCACTGCGAGGATAAGAACCTGGCAGGGAATGGCGTCATGAACCAGGATGAGCGGGCCGAGGAGCTGGGGCTTTCCGGAATCAGCAACGCGGTGGAGGATGTGATTACCGCCCGGGACATCCTGCTGGCCAAGGAGATGGGCGCGCGGCTGCATCTGTGCCACTGCTCCACCAAGGACAGTGTGGCCATGGTTGCGGCTGCCAGGGCGGCGGGGCTTCCCGTCAGCGCGGAGGTATGCCCTCATCATTTTACACTGACCAGCGAGGATATTCCGGAGGATGACGGCAATTATAAGATGAATCCTCCCCTGCGCAGCGAGGAGGACCGCCAGGCGCTGATTGCGGGCCTGAAGGACGGTACCATTGAGGTGATCGCCACGGACCATGCGCCCCACAGCCGGGAGGAAAAGTGCGGTTCCATGAAGAAGGCGCTGTTTGGCATCGTGGGTTTAGAGACGGCGGCGTCCTTAACCTACACGGAGCTGGTGGAGCCGGGGATCCTGACCATGATGGAGATGGCGGAGAAGATGAGCCTGAATCCGGCCAGGGTCATCGGTCTTGACCGGGGAAGCCTGGCGGAGGGCAGCAAGGCAGATCTTGTGGTGTTCGATCCCCAGGCGGAATATGTGATCGACGCCGGTGAATTTGCCTCCAAGGGGCGCAATACCCCCTTCCATGGCCGGAAGGTGAAGGGCCGGGTGGAGGCCACCATTTTTGAAGGACGGCTGGTATACCAGAGAAAAACAGATGCAGAGAGGACGAGACAATGATTAACAAGCTGACAGCAAAGATTCAGAAGACTAAGGCTCCCATTGTGGTGGGCTTAGATCCCATGCTGGGTTATATTCCGGAGCATATTTTACGGAAATCCTACGGAGAGTTGGGGGAGACGCTGGAGGGAGCGGCAGACGCCATCTGGCAGTTCAACAAGGCCATTGTGGACGCCGTCTGGGATCTGATCCCGGCGGTGAAGCCCCAGATCGCCATGTACGAGCAGTTCGGCATCCCGGGCATGGCGGCCTTTGAGCGGACGGTGGCCTACTGCCAGGAAAAGGATCTGGTGGTGATCGGCGATATCAAGCGGGGGGACATCGGCTCCACCTCGGCGGCTTATGCCGCCGGGCATATCGGGAAGGTGACGGTGGGGAACCATGTCTTTTCCCCCTTCCATGAGGATTTTGTGACGGTGAATCCCTATCTGGGAACCGATGGGGTAAAGCCCTTCCTGGACGTGTGCAGGGAGGAGAAAAAGGGGCTGTTTCTTCTGGTGAAGACCTCCAATCCTTCCCGCGGGGAGCTCCAGGACCGCCTGATTGAGGGACGCCCCCTGTATGAATGGGTGGGCGAGAAGGTGGCCCGGTGGGGAGAGGAGCTTATGGGAGGTTCCTACAGCTATATCGGGGCCGTGGTGGGCGCTACCTATCCGGAAATGGGGCGCGTGCTGCGCCGGATCATGCCAAAGAGCTACATTCTGGTGCCGGGCTACGGCGCCCAGGGAGGCCAGGGCAGGGATCTGGTCCACTTTTTCAACGAAGACGGCCTGGGGGCCATTGTCAATTCCTCCCGGGGGATCATTGCGGCATATAAGCAGGAGCAGTATGCGTCCTTCGGGGCGGAGCATTTTGCGGAGGCATCCCGGGCGGCGGTGGAGGCGATGATTGCCGATATTAACGGAGCCCTGGAGGCGAAGTAAGGGCCGGGGGCCCCTGACAGGCGATAGAGGTAAAAAGGAGAAGAATATGGCTGAAAAATGGAGAGAACAGGCAGTGATTATCCGTCAGGAGGAGATTTCCTATGGGATCTATCATATGTGGATCAAGACGGATCAGATTGCCAGACATGCAAAACCGGGGCAGTTTATTTCCATCTACTGCCGGGACGGCAGCAGACTGCTGCCGCGGCCCATCAGCATCTGTGAGCTGGACCGGGACGACGGCGCGCTCAGGGTTGTGTACCGGGTGGCCGGGAAGGGCACAGAGGAATTTTCCGCTTTCCGCTCCGGCGAGGAGATCGAGATTGTGGGGCCTTTGGGAAACGGCTTTCCCAGGAAGGAGAAAAAGGCCTTTCTCATCGGCGGCGGCATCGGGATTCCGCCCATGCTGCAGCTTGCAAAGGAGCTGGACTGTGAGAAGCAGATTGTGCTGGGGTACCGGGACGAGTTGTTTTTGCAGGAGGAATTTAAGAAGCTGGGGAGTCTGTACATTGCCACGGAGGACGGAAGTTTCGGCACGGAGGGAAATGTGCTGGACGCCATCCGGGAAAACGGCCTGGAGGCGGAGATCATCTATGCCTGCGGTCCCACGCCCATGCTTCGGGCAGTCAAAGCCTATGCGGCGAAGAAGGGGATCGAATGCTGGCTGTCCCTGGAAGAACGGATGGCCTGCGGGATCGGGGCCTGCCTGGCCTGCGTCTGCCGGTCCAAGGAGAAGGACAGCCACACCCATGTACATAACAAGCGCATTTGCAAGGAAGGGCCCGTCTTCCGGGCCGAGGAGGTGGAACTGTGAGGAATACGAAGGTAAAGCTGGCGGGGATCACTTTGAAAAATCCCATCATGACGGCGTCCGGAACCTTCGGCTCCGGGCAGGAATTTGCGGAATTTGTGGATCTGAACCGATTGGGGGCCGTTGTGACCAAGGGGGTTGCCAGTACGCCCTGGGAAGGGAATCCTACCCCCCGGGTTGCCGAGACCTATGGCGGCATGCTGAATGCGGTGGGGCTGCAGAACCCGGGGATCGATGTGTTCGTGCAGCGTGACATCCCGTTTTTAAGCCAGTATGATACGAAGCTCATTGTCTATGTCTGCGGAAAATCCCAGGAGGATTACTGCCAGGTGGTGGAACGGCTGGCGGACCAGCCGGTGGATCTTTTGGAGATCAATATTTCCTGCCCCAATGTGAAGGAGGGCGGCATTGCCTTTGGACAGGACCCCAAGGCAGTGGAAACGATTACCCAGGCGGTAAAAAAGTGTGCCAGGCAGCCCATTATCATGAAGCTGAGCCCCAATGTGACGGATATTGTCACCATGGCGAAAGCGGCGGAGGCCGGCGGGGCGGATGCGCTGTCTTTGATTAATACGATTACCGGCATGAAGATCGACGTCCACCGGCGGACCTTTGCCCTGGCCAATAAGACCGGCGGTCTTTCCGGCCCGGCTATCCATCCCGTGGCGGTGCGCATGGTATACCAGGTGGCCCAGGCGGTCTCCCTGCCCATTATCGGTATGGGCGGCGTGGCAGGCGCGGAGGACGCCATCGAGCTGATGCTGGCAGGGGCTACGGCCGTATCGGTGGGAACCGCCAATTTCCGCAACCCCTCCGTTACCATGGAGATTGTGGACGGGATCCGGAATTTTATGGAGAATGAAGGGATTGCGGATATCAATGAATTGATCGGAGCGGTACGCTAGAACAAGAACAAAGGAGGGTTTTACACATGAAGGATTATGTGGGACATGACAGCCAGGCTTACGGCATCGAGGAGCACCGGCTGGTGGGAGGAAAGGGCGACGGCATGCGTCTGCTTCTGGTACGCAACGGCAGGGGATTGGATTTTACCGTCTCGCCGGACCGCTGCTGTGATATTTCCCGGCTGTCTTTTCGGGGAATAAATATGGGATATTTTTCACCCTGCGGCTATGTGGCGCCAGCTTTCTATGACTGCCAGGGGGACGGGTTTCTGAAGTCCTTTACGGCGGGATTTCTCACCACCTGCGGCCTGACGGCGGTGGGCGCGCCCTGCGTGGATGAGGGGGAGAGCCTTCCCCTGCACGGGACCATTGCCAACACGCCTGCGGAACAGGTCTGGTGGGAGGAAAGGGACCAGGAGCTGGTGATCCACGGCGTTGTGAAGGATGAGCGGATCTTTGCCCACAAGCTGGTTTTGTACCGGGAGCTTGTCTGCTCCACGCAGCAGAATCTCTTAACGATCCATGACCGGATCTTCAACCGTGGGGATACCGACTGTCCGGCCATGATATTGTATCATATGAATATGGGCTATCCGCTGCTGAGCGAGCATGCAAGGCTTGAGATCCCGGCAGAGCAGGTAACGGCGCGCAATGAGCATGCGGCGGAGGATCTTGCCACCTGGGACCGGGTGCTTAAGCCCCAGGCCGGCTTCGAGGAGCAGTGCTATTATCATAAGTTCCGGGAGAACGGCAGGGCCCGGATCTGCAACGAGGAACTTAAGATGGGGCTGGAGATCCGGTTCGATCCCAGGCAGCTACCCTTCTTCACCCAGTGGAAGATGATGGGGCAGCGGGATTATGTGATGGGCTTAGAACCGGGGAACTGCCATCCCGACGGCAGGGATAAGATGCGTAGGGATGGCGATTTGACGATTCTGAAGCCGGGAGAAGAACGCCAGTTCGATGTGGAGGTGGAGCTGCTGGCCTTCTAGAACTCTTTCCGGGAATAGATCCGGAGGGACAGCAGGAAGGAACAGGTCAAAAATGCCAGTCCCAGAAGGAACATTCCGCCGCAGATGGTGAGCGGATGTCCGGCGGCGTAGACCAGCATCCGCGAAATCAGCGTTCCGTCGGCGAAAAACCGGTCGGCTTCAATTAATATCACATAGGCTATGGCAATCAGGATTCCAGGCAGATAGAAGCCCCAGAGCTTGCCCTTCTGGTAGCCCAGCCAGAACAGCATCGGGTACATGGCCAGGCTCATGAGGCCGTGGACCAGGAAGCTGAAGGCGGCAAGGGTCAGGCACCAGAGGAGATCCGGATACCATTTGGAGTGGGAAATCAGATTTGCCAGGGGCATCATTCCAAAGCCTGCCGCAAGTCCTGCCAGAAACAGCAGCAGGGCCAGAAGATACCGGCCTGCCACCACGGCGCTGCGTTTTACCGGCAGGGACAGGTAGAGCCGGTTTAAGTCGCCCTTTTCCTCCACGGCAAAGGGATTTACCGCGTAGGCAAACATCAGAATGACGGACAGAGGAACCAGGGAAATGGGGGAAAACCATCCCATAAAAATCAGGTAGGGGATGAGGATGAGGATCCGCAGGTGGTAGTATTTCATGGAGATCCAGTCCAGCTTTATCATTTTATACATAGGTTGTGCTCCTTTCATGAATCAGGTTGGTTCGCTTAGGATACATGAAACGGACGTTTGTCCTGCCGCTCATGGTAGACCACCACATCCTCGATGGTGGCGGATTCGACTACGGCGTCGGCGGGAAGGCCGCCGATGTCTGTTAAGCGCATCAGGCATTCGTAGCCGCTGCCGGTTTCCCGAAGGCCGATGGCGTCCTTCCTCCTGGCGTCGGGAAGCTGAAATCCCCGTACCATGCAGTAAGAGGCGGTGAGATCCTCGCGGGTCCCGCAGTAGGAGACGGCGCCGCCGCTGATATAGACGATGAGGTCTGCTATCCGCTCCAGATCGCTGGTGATGTGGGTGGAAAACAGGATGGTCCGGTTTTCGGGGATCATATATTCCCGCAGCAGGTCCAGCATCTCGTCCCGGGCGGCGGGATCCAGTCCCCCGGTGGGTTCGTCCAGCAGAAGCAGCCGGGCATTGTGGGAGAGGCTGACGGCCATGGCCAGCTTCATGCGCATGCCCCGGGAAAAGTTCTTGAATTTCCGGTGGGGATCCAGTTCAAAGCGGAGGAGATAATCGTGGTACTGCCCACTGTCCCACTGCCGGTAAAAGGGAGCAAGGCTCCGCTCAATATCCAGGGGCGTCCAGTCTTCCTGAAAAAAGGGCTGGTCAAATAAAATACTGATTTCCTCCCGGACGGAAGAATCCTGGGCGGGGCGGCCCAGAAGACGGATCTGGCCGCTGTCGGGGGAGGCCATTCCCGTCATGGCCCGTAAGGTGGTGGTCTTCCCGGCGCCGTTGGGCCCTACAAATCCGCAGCAGAGCCCCTCCGGCACGGTGAAGCTGATATCCTTCAGCGCAAATCCCGGATAGGATTTGCATAGATTCTGGACTTCTATCGCATTTTTCATGAGTTGTTTCCTCCGTTCTTTTTGTCGTTTTCAATTTCCTCCTGTTTCAAATACGCTTCCGCCAGCCGTTCCTGCAATCCGGCGAGGCTTAAGCCTGCCGCGCAGCCCAGCTCTGCGATTTTCTGTAAAGACCGGTCGATGGAGGCAAGGTACTGGCGGCGGACCATCTCCGGGTTCCCCTTGACGAAACAGCCCCGGCCCTGCACGGTGTAAATCAGCCCCTCGGCCTCCAAGTCCCCATAGGCCCGGGTGGTGGTGATGACGCTGACCCTAAGGTCCCGGGCAAGCTGGCGCATGGAAGTTAAGGGGGCGTCGGCGTTAAGCTCCCCGGAGAGGATCTGGGCCTTGATCTGCAGCTTGATCTGTTCGTAGGTGGGGATGTCGCTCTGCATCTGGATTCGGATATTCATTGGCGCTCCTTTCTTTTGACTTTAAAATGCACATACTGCATATATATAACATATACAGTATGTGCAGCTTTGTCAATATTTTTTTGTATTTTTTCGAAAACAACTTAAAGAGGCTATCAGGGGGAACCGGCAGGAGAGTCCAGCAGCCGCCCTGCCAACGACGCCATTACCCGCACTCCCACCGCCAGGCAGTCTTCATCGATGGCGAAGCCGGGGCTGTGCAGGGGCGCGGTAATTCCCTTTTCCCGGTTCCCGCAGCCTAAGTGGAAGAAGACGCCGGGGGCCTGGTGGAGAAAGAAGGAAAAATCCTCCACACCCATGCCGGGAGCGCTTTTCCAGCGGACGTGTTCCGGGCCCAGCAGGGGGATGGCCACATCCCGCAGCAGGTCCACCAGTGGGTTGGTATTGATCAGGGCGTCGTAGCCGGGAACAAAAACAGCCGTTCCTTCTCCGCCATAGGCCGTGGCGGCGGACGTGACATGGCGGCGGATCAGCTCCTTTGCCCGAAGGCGCATGTCCGGGGTTACGGTGCGCAGGGTCCCGTTAAGATCCACCCGGTCGGCCAGGATGTTGTGGGCATTGCCGCCCTGGATCAGGCCGAAGGAGAGCACACAGGGCTCCGCAGGCGGTACATTACGGCTGACAATGGTCTGGAGGGTGGAGATCAGGGAGGCAGCCATGGCAATGGCGTCCACGCCGGCTTCCGGATAAGCGCCGTGGCTGCTTTTACCGTGGAGGGTGATGCGTACCTCATCGGAGGCGGCGTACATATTATCATAGCGCACCTCAATGTCCCCGGTTTCCAGGTAGGGGGCCAGATGCAGGCCCAGCACATAATCCACCTTGGGGTTCTCCATACACCCCGCTTCGATCATGGGCTTCGCGCCGCCGATGGTTTCTTCTGCCGGCTGGAAAAACAGCTTCACACAGCCGGAAAAATCCCGCTCATGCAGCTTGAAAAATTTGGCCACTCCCAGGGCGATTGCCATATGGGCGTCGTGGCCGCAGGCATGCATCACGCCGGGATGCTGGGAGGAAAAGGGGCAGCCGGAGTTTTCGAAGATGGGAAGGGCGTCCAGTTCCGCCCGCAGGGCGATGCAGGGGCTGCGGCGGCCTGTCTCTGCGCAGCCTGCCGGGTCCCCGCGGCGGTCTGCCTCCGCACTGCCCTGGATTGTGGCCACAATGCCGGTATCGGCCACCGGATACTGGTAAGGGATGCCGAAGCCGGAAAGAAGCCGGCAGAGGTACGCCCCCGTTTCATATTCCGTGGTGGCAAGCTCTGCCAGTTGATGGAGCCGCCTGCGGATGGCGGTAAGCTCCGAAGAAAAATCAAGAAGGAAGGAATCCAGGTCCCACAGGCCGGATCCGTTGGTGGAATCAGAAATACTCATGAAAAAACTCCACATTTTTTTCCATTCTATGCATAAATTGAAAAAAACATGATGCATCGGGAGGAAGTGTCCGGGATGATTTCGTCACATATTTTAAAAAATGAGAGAGCAATGCTATATCCGCCGCCCCTTTCGAAGGGGGATTGTATCGGCCTGGTGGCCCTGGCTTCCCCCATTTCCAAAGCGGAGCGGGATGACTGTGTTAAAATTTTAACAGAGCTGGGGTTCCAGGTGCGGCTCTCCAAGGGGCTCCGGGGAGAAAACGGCGCTTGTCTGCGTCCGGAGGAGGGGGGAGGGCATTCGGGTCTTTCCTATCTTGCCGGGGACGCCAGGCAGCGGGCAGACGAGCTGAACCAGATGTTTCATGACCGGCGGATACAGGCGGTTTTCTGCGTGCGGGGCGGCTATGGCAGCGCGGAGCTTCTGCCGTTTCTGGATTACCGGGGAATCCGGAGGAATCCCAAGATTTTCGTGGGCTACAGCGATATGACGGCGATCCATCTTGCATTGCAGTGCCGAAGCGGTCTTGTGACCTTCCATGGGCCGATGGTAAAGTCAAACCTCATAGGGCCAAAGTTCCAGGAGGAGAGGCCAAAGTCCCAGGAGGAGAGGGAGGGCTGGCATACCTACCAATGGGAAAGCCTGTGGAAGATGATCGGGCGGGACGGGGAGCTGGCAGACAGCGGCAGGGCTGTTTTCCAGAATCCGCCGGGAGAAAAAATCCGTTTTCTGTGCGGGCCGGATACGGGGCAGATCAGGGGAACCCTTGCCGGCGGGAATTTGTCGGTGCTTGTAAAGCTGGCAGGTACCGGCTATCTGCCCGGCCTGCAGGGAAAAATTTTATTTCTGGAGGACGTGGGCGAGTCTGCGGCCCGGATCCACATGAACTTAATCCAACTGGAGCAGATGGGTGTTTTCCATAAGGTGCAGGGGGTTCTGCTGGGGGATTTTACAGGCTGCGGGGCAGAAGTGGAGGAAATGCTGGAATATTTTTTCCGGGATAAGCGGATTACAGTGCTTGAAAATATCCATTCCGACCACCGGCCGGGAATGGGAACCCTGCCGCTGGGCGCGTTTTGCGAGATCTGGCCGGCAAACAGAAGGCTTGTATTTTTAACAAAACTATAGACGCAGAGGGAAAAAGGTGATAGAATAAAGATTACGGTAAGTTGAAGGTTTGAATCTAGCGAAGAAAGAGGGCATTGAAGTGGAGAATCCGGTGAAGTTATTTGAAAACATAAAGTATTGCGATGTGTGTCATCGTCCACTGTCATCAGAATACGAGAAGGATCTCTGTCCCGTGTGTATGGAGGAGGAGATGTTTTCACAGGTGAGGGAGTATATCCGGGCCAATGATGTGAATGAGTATGATGTGGCCGAGCATTTTGATCTGCCGCTACGCCAGGTGAAGGACTGGATCCGGGAGGGGCGGATTGAATACAAGACGGACCAGCCGGTGAAGATGACCCAGCTCCATTGTCTGGAGTGCGGGGCGCCCATCGCCTTTGGCTCTTACTGCCAGACCTGTTATAAGCTGAAGCATACGCCCAAGGCAACCTATGTCAGGTCGGATGATCCGGAAAACCGGATGCGTTTTCTGGAAAAGGATTAAGAAGGATTTTACGGACGAGGACAAAACATATGTTCTCGTCTTTTTTCTTGCAAAAGAGCCGGATGTCTGGTAAAATGTTCAAGTCGGCAGTGAGCGTCGGCGGTTTTAGGACCGGTGAGAAAGATAACAGCAATGTGAAGATAGAAGGAGTGGAACAAGGAGTATGGCGAAGAAGCAAAGTTATGATGCCAGCAGTATTTCGGTTCTGGAGGGACTGGAGGCGGTGCGGAAGCGGCCGGGAATGTACATCGGCAGCGTTTCCAGAAAGGGCCTGAACCATCTGATTTATGAGATTGTGGACAATGCGGTGGACGAGCATCTGGCGGGAGCCTGCGATACCATCTGGGTTACGTTGGAGAAGGACGGCTCCTGTACCGTGGAGGACAACGGGCGCGGAATCCCGGTGGGGATGCATGAGAAGGGGATGTCGGCGGCACGGCTGGTATTTACCACCCTCCATGCCGGCGGCAAATTCGAGGAAGGGGCCTATAAGACCAGCGGCGGCCTTCACGGTGTGGGCTCCTCGGTGGTGAACGCCCTGTCCACCTACTTAGACCTTAAGGTGAGCCAGGACGGGTATATCCACCATGACCGCTACGAGCGCGGGATTCCGGTGGTGGAGCTTGAGGACGGCCTTCTTCCCAAGGTGGGGAAGACGAAGAAGACGGGCTCTAAGATCAATTTCCTCCCGGATCCGGAGATTTTTGAAAAGACCAGGTTCAAGGAGGACGAGGTGAAAAGCCGCCTCCATGAGACCGCTTATCTGAATCCCAATCTGATGATTATTTATGAGGACAAGCGGGGGGAGGAGCCGGAGTACCTGGAGTTCCATGAGCCTGACGGCATTGTAGGCTACGTGAAGGACTTAAACCGCAAAAGCGAGGTGGTCCATGAGGTCGTGTATTTTAAGGGCGAGAGTGAGGGGATTACGGTGGAGGCCGCCTTCCAGTACACCAACGAGTTCCATGAGAATGTGCTGGGCTTCTGTAATAATATCTACAATGCGGAAGGGGGCACCCACCTTACCGGCTTCAAGACGATGTTCACCACGGTAATTAACAATTACGCCAGGGAGCTGGGGATTTTAAAGGAAAAGGACGCTAATTTTACAGGAACTGATGTTCGAAACGGCATGACGGCGGTGGTTTCCATCAAGCATCCGGCCCCCCGGTTCGAGGGACAGACCAAGACCAAGCTGGACAATCAGGACGCCTCCCGGGTGACGGGGAAGGTGACTGGCGACGAGATTCAATTGTATTTTGACAAGAATCTGGAGAACTTAAAGAAGGTGATTTCCTGCGCAGAGAAGGCGGCTAAGATCCGCAAGACCGAGGAACGGGCCAGGACGAACCTCCTGACGAAGCAGAAGTTTTCCTTTGATTCCAATGGGAAGCTGGCCAACTGCGAGAGCCGGGATCCTTCGATCTGTGAGATTTTTATCGTGGAGGGAGACTCTGCCGGGGGCAGTGCCAAGAGCGCCAGGGACCGGAATTACCAGGCGATCCTGCCCATCCGGGGAAAGATTTTAAATGTGGAGAAGGCCAGCATCGATAAGGTTCTGGCCAACGCGGAGATCAAGACCATGATCAATGCCTTCGGCTGCGGCTTT
>CATJBQ010000246.1 GCA_949738465.1 uncultured Lachnospiraceae bacterium | reverse complement strand
CAAAATCCGCCAGCCGCTCCCCCACCCCCGGCTTATGGTTATCGGCTCCTACGATGAACAGACCCCGCACCCGCAGGCCGTGCCGCTGGATATTTTTTACGGAGCGTAAAATCTCCTGGTAGGGGCTTTTCTTGTGGTACTGGGCAAATACCTCGTCCTCCAGAAATTCTATCCCCATAGCCAGCTCAATGAAGCCCGCCCGTTTTAAGAGTTCCAGCATCTCATCGTCAAAGCCCACCTCATACCGGGCCTGGATCGTAAATTTGTACCGGATCCCACTGGCGATGATGGCATTCAAAACCTCTATGGCCCACTGGCGGTCGGCAAAAAAATTGTCGTCCGTAAGCCAGAGCATCTTGGCAAGACGGATATGTCCCCGGTCAAAAAAGTCGATCGCCTGCCGGATATCCTCCACCACCGCCTGGGGAGAACGCACCCGCACCCCCTGTCCGAAAGCCGCCACCAACGCACAGTAGTCGCACCGGTGGGGGCAGCCCCGGGAAGCGTGAACCTGGGCCCAGATGGTGTTGTGGCCCGTCATCTTCCGAAAATGATGCATTAGGCTCCGGTCGGGAATGGTGTCAATATCCGAAGGTACGATTGGGTCGCCGGTCTTCACCAGCCTTCCTTCCCGCAGGTACGCCACCCCCGGCACCGTAATCTCCTGGCGGCTTTCAATCTGGCGGACCAGGGGAAGGATGGATTCATCGCCCTCCCCCAGCAACACATAGTCGCCATGGCAGACCGTCCGGGGATAATCCAGGGTGGCGTGCAGGCCCCCGAACACAATCACAGCAGCACTGTTCTTACGTATGTAAGAGGCCAGCTCATAGCCCCGGTTGGCCGCAAATGTAAAGATGCTGATAAAAATAACATCCGCATCCAGCACATCCTCCCAGACAATCTTTGAGATGGATTCGCTATAGCAGAACACATCCTCATACTCCCGTTTCAAAATCGTGGCCAATGTCAGGATCCCGTTGGAGGGCGTACGGATATACCGTTCATAGACAAAATAGTTCAGAATGCTTTTCTTATAAGGCCGGTTTCCAGGTTCCAAAAAACGGATCTTCACTGTCCTATTCCTCCTTCATCTGCCCCTTCACATACTCTAAGTTCCGTAAAATATGGATCCGGCTCCAGGCCCGGTGCTCGTCTAAGGCATCGCACACCTTGGCAAAATCGTTCTCCAGCACCGCCTCATGAATCTTCTCAAAATAGGTGATTCCGGAATGGTACTTGTGATCCTTGCCCGGTGTCTGCATGGTAAACAGCGTGTGCAGGATGTCGTCCACCCCGCTTAGGGACGTGCTCTTGCTGGCCAGCCGCTGGTTTTTGGCATTGCGGTAAAAAACGTCCTTAATCCGGCGGATGCAGGTACAGCTATCCCTCAGATTGTCCGAAAGGCGGTAGTCTTCGATGAATTTTAAAATCTCCTCCGCCATCCGCTCCCGGTCGCCTTTGTGCATCGCGTAGCGGACCGCCGCCATCTCGTAAGCCGCCTCTAACTCCTGGATCTCGATAACGTCGCGCTCCGTAATATCCACCACGCTGGCCCCTACGTTATTCTCAAAGGCGATCAGCCCCTCGTTCAGGAGACGGTTCAACGCCTCCCGCACCGGCGTGGAGCTCACCCCGTACTCCTCCTGCAGCTTGCTGACGTTGAGCTTGCTGCCAAAGGGCGCCTCCAGATCGATAATTCGTCTGCGGATCTTCTCATATACCTGGTCCACCAGGGAAACACGCTTGATTACTGCCATATTCGAAACCTTCCTTCTCCTGTAGGTTATTGCTCTGTGGTTCCACAACAAAATCTGTCATTTTGTATCTTGCATAATCACAGATATTTTTTTTATTATGCCATATGGAGGAGGATTTTTCAAGTGAAAAAATATGGGATGGGCGTTCCGGATGCCATCCCGGATCCTTTCATGATTTTTCACAAGGCAAACACCAGTTCTATCCCGAATCCTCCCGGAAACGGAACCGCAGCCGGAAACGCCACCTCCACGCACAGCTTCCGGGCATATCCGGCCACCAGATACAGCCCCATGCCCGTGGCCTTCTGGCGGCTGGGATGATTTCCGGTGAACCCCTTGTCAAAAAGAAAAGGCGCATCCTCCGGGGGCACGCCCTGGCCGTTGTTGTAGATGCCAAGGCAGATACGCTCCTCCTTTTGTTCCATGGACACCAGGATCCGGCCCTCCGCGTCATCGGCGTATTTCACCGCATTATTCAGAAGCTGGGACAGCATGAACAGCACCACCTTGCGGTCGGAGGTTACCCGGAGGGGCGAAAGCCTCTCCTCCAGGACAATCCCGCGCTCCGCGAGGAAAGGCTGATAATCCAGAATCGCCTCCCTTACGCACCCATCCAGTTCAAATTCCGTGAATTTATAATCCACATGGTCCGCGCCCAGCCTGGCATAGTACAGGATCCGCTCCACTGCTCCGCTTAACTGGCGCTGGATATAACACAGCCGCCCGTACACATAGGGAGACATTTCCTCCTGGTGATTTTCCAGTACCAGGGTGGACAGCGACAGGGGCGTCTTGGCCTCGTGGACCCAGCCTTCCATATACTCCCGGTACTGGGACAGCTCCACCGTCCGCTCATTGTTCTCCGCCGCCTGCTCCAGCAGCCGGGTGCAGAGGCTTTCCATCACCTCCCAGCCCCCAAGCCGGGCGGTAAGCTCCCGGGCCGCCCTCTCATCGGGCAGCTCCAGAAAGCGTTCCAGCGCCTCCCGGGCCTTTTTCTGACGGCGGTACTCGGCCCAAATGCCTGTCAGAACCGCCAGCAGCGTAAACAGGCATAAAAACAGCGCCATATATTTGAAGGCTTCCTTACGGACCACCCAGACAGCGAACAGGTATACCCCGTCGGCCACCAGCAGCAGCCCGATCCAGTGGCCCGCGTTCCTCATTACGTTTTTCATAGCTCCTCCATCTCCAGTACATAGCCCTGCCCCCGGATATTGCGGACCACCCCGGCAAGGCCGAGGACTGCCAGGTTCTTCCTGAGCCGGCTCACATTTACCTGCAGAATATTTTCGTCCACAAATTTCTCCGTCCCCCACACGGCCGCAAAAAGCTCCCCCTTCTCCACGATCCGGGGATACTGCTCCATCAGGACCTTTAAGATCTTCCCCTCCGTCTCCGCCAGAAGCAGGAAGCTTCCCCCGTAAACCAGCTTGTAGGTGTCCGGATCCAGGGAAAGAGCCCCAGCCAGGATCCGGCGGCCCATCCGCGCATAGGCGGCCAGCACACGCTCTGTCCGGGCCAGCAGACGGTCCGGGTGACAGGGCTTTGTAAGGAAATCATCTGCCCCTAAGCCCAGCGCCATCAGCTCGTCGGATAAGGTATCCCGGGCCGTTAAAATCAGGATCGGGAACGCGCATCTTTTCTTGATACTTTTGCATAACTCATAGCCGGATTTGCCGGGAAGGTTTACGTCCAGCACTGCCAGGCCGGGCTTTTCCTCCATAAGCTCCTGCTCTGCCCGCTGGAAGCAGGTGATCCCGAAGGCATCATAGCCTGCCTTCCGAAACGTATGGATCAGCTCCTCCCTGAGATACACATCATCCTCCACCACTGCAATCCGGATCACAAAAATTCTCCTTCCACCCGGCCGGTCTCACGGACCGCCGTCCGCCTGACCACGCCAATATAAATCAGCTCTATCACCAGAAATCCTGCCAGCGCCAGGGCCGCAAGTCCTCCCACTACCGGCAGGGACGTACCGGCCGGCAGCCTTGTCACGCTGGTAAACAGGGAAACGATGGCCGCCGCGCTGCTGAGAGACGACACTCCAAGCACCAGCAGAAAATATACACGGATCTGCTTTTTCACGGAAGCTGCCATGGCTTCCGCCCTGGCCCCCAGCATGGACAGCGTTACATACCGCCCCCTGGTCTGCCGCTGCTGGATCAGGAATTTCAGCCCGATGACGGTATTGGCAATCAGCAGGAACAAAAGTCCCAGATAAATGGTCAGGTAGCTGGCCGCCACGGTGTAAAACAGATTTCTTCCAATCCCGCTAAGATAGCTGTCATAGGTAATCCCCGCGGCCGCAAGCTGCTCGTCCATCTTTTGCACCGCCTGCATCAGACCCAGCTCCTCAACTGCTTCCTCCGTCAGATGCAGATTCCAGCAATAGGGCGACGTCTCCCTGGCAAGCCTGCCAAACAACTCATCCGGCACAATCAATGCCAGATAGAGGGAAATGGCCCGGTCCGCCACCACATTATCATAACACAGTTCGGGAAGGATTGTATAGTCCGATCCCTGGATTCCCACCGACGGCCCCCTTTCAAGCGCCTCCTGCAGGATTTCGTAAAATTCCGTGCTGTCCCGGTGCATGGAGGTATACAGCGCCACCTCCTTTTCTCCCAGGTGCAGATCCTCTTTTCCCATGGAACGAAGCACATGATTATAGGAGCTTTCGGAAATCACGTATTCCAGGTGGAGATTCTCCACAAGATTCCCGGAGCCCTCGATCCCCTTTAGGATTTCTTTTAGGTTTGTCTTGTCTAACTCCTCTTTTCCTCCGGCCATATAAGGATCCTTTATAAGCGAAAGCTGCAAAGGATAGGATTCCTTTACCATTTTCCCGATCTCCGCCTGCCCCAGGATGCGGGCAATCTCCGCCTCCTCCCCAAAGAGGGAAAAATCAGCCGTCCTGCCGCCCGCCGTGCGTCCAAACCCCACAGAAATCCCATAGGAGATACAGGACAGGGCCAGCACCAGCAGAAGGGAGGCTACCGCCAGGGGCTTGTACTGGGCCAGCACCTGCTCCTGGACCTGCCGGGCCGTAAACGTATCAAGACCCACCGCCTGGGGCGATTTTTTGCGGATCCGAAGTCCCAGAAAACCTCCCAGCCCCCGGTACAGGAAAAAAGTGCCCAGAATCCCCGCCGTCACAAGGAGCGCCAGCAGGGGAAGCAGCAGCAGCTTCATCAGAAAAATCCCAATGGCGTAAGCCGTAAGCAGCAGGACTGCCCCCAGCACGAAATACCCCATGCTCTTTGTCCCGGACATGGGCGTCTGGCTCTTGGCGGCATCGGACCGCAGAAAATCTGCCGGCTGTGTTTTGCCAAGCTGGATACAGATGAAAAGCATGGATAGAAGCTGGACCAGGACAAAGCCCAGGACGGTGCCCAGGATGGCCGGTGCGGAAATGGCAAACCGGTGCCCGATGATCCCAAGCCCTACCAGCTTCGCCGTGGCCAGGCTGATCCCTTCGGTAAGAAACAGCGCCGCCGGAATCCCCAAAAGCAGCGAGATCAGGCTGTTCATAAGCGTCTCGCCAAACAGCAGCAGAAACATACGGCTGCGCTTCATTCCCAGCATCTGGTACAGCCCCAGTTCCCGCCTGCGGCTGTCCGTCTGGTAACGACAGGCAAAATAAACCAGAAAAAACAGGAAAAACAGCGACACCAGATAAACCAGCTTAAGCAGCGCCAGGAGCTTTCCCACCGCATCGCTCTCTATGGTGGCAAGAAACCGCATCACATCCTGCTCCCCCAGGGAAAGCAGCGTATAAAAGGCCACAATGGCAATCACCAGGGAACCAGACAGCAGGCCGTTTCCCTTCCGGCTTCTGGCAGAATTACGCCATACCTGTTTGAAGAACATTTGCACTCCCTCCTCCCAATTGCGCCATCACAGTTACAATCCGCTCGTAAAAGGCCGCCGTCCCTTCTGTTTCCATATTCCGGCGCAGCTCATGGAAAATACAGCCGTCCTGGATAAACAGGATCCGGGAACAACAGCTTGCCGCGTTGGCATCGTGGGTCACCATCAAAATGGTTTTCTTCTGCCTGCGGTTGATCTCTGTAAGCTGGTCCATAAGGATTTTGGAATTCCTGGAATCCAGGGCCCCGGTGGGCTCATCACAGAGCAGGATATCCGGATCTGAAATCAATGCCCGGGCCGCCGCCGTCCGCTGCTTCTGGCCGCCTGACATCTGGGCCGGGAATTTGTTTAGTACCTCAACAATATCCAGCGTCTCCGCCAGGGCACGGATCTTTCCTTCCGCTTTCTGCGCCGCGATGCCGTGGAGGGCCAGGGGAAGCTGGATATTTTCCCGGGCCGTCAGATTGTCCAGAAGCTCGAATTCCTGGAACAGATACCCGATCCGCCTGCCCCGGTAGTCCGCCAGCTTCGCTCCCCCAAACCCCGAAATGTCCTGCTCCTTTAAAACAATCCTGCCGGACGTGGGCCGAAGCATCGTGGCAATGCAGTTTAAGAGGGTGGTCTTTCCGGAACCGCTGGCCCCCATGATCCCCAGGAATTCTCCCTCCAGCACGTCGAAGGAAATTCCCTTCACCGCCTCCGTGCAGCTGCCGCCCTTTCCGTAGGTTTTTGTCAGATTTTCAATGCGCAATATTTTTTTTGGAATCTGTACTGCAGAAAATGCAGCAGAATTTTCCGGTGCATGAACTTGTTTTTGCATAACAACTGCCTCCTTTCTTTCTGAAGCCTATTATAGCAACAGAAAGAAAGGAATGCCACTTACAGTTGTTGTAAGAAAAATAGAAATGCTTTTGTCTAGTATAGCGAATATTAAGTCTCTGATACATTGACGCAGGATGATTGTTTCATATGCAAGGCGGAGGAATGAGGGCGTAGCGGTGGCTACGCCGATT
>CATJBQ010000245.1 GCA_949738465.1 uncultured Lachnospiraceae bacterium | reverse complement strand
TATCAGAAGGTCAGTCTGGTTACCCGGATTGGCAGGGAAAAGTTTTTTTCCAGCTTTAAGGCGCTCCTGGACCCCGGCTACCAGAAGGTGATGGCCTACTCCTTTTTGAAGAAAAAAGAAGCGGACGGGGGCGAGGAAAAGGAATGGGATGCAGAACAGATCGACCGGCTTCTGAAGTTGAAAAAGGGGATGGAGTTTCTGGTCACGGAGCTTCTGGTGAAGGAGGGGGAGACCTCCCCGCCCAAGCGCTACAATTCCGGTTCCCTGATTCTGGCCATGGAAAACGCGGGGCAGTTGATTGAGGACGAGGAGCTGCGGGCCCAGATCAAGAGCTGCGGCATCGGGACCAGCGCCACCAGGGCCGAGATCCTGAAAAAACTGGTGAACAACAAGTACCTGGCTCTGAATAAGAAGAACCAGATGGTTACGCCCACCCTGCTGGGGGAGATTATTTTTGATGTGGTAAACGCCTCCATCCGCTCTCTTTTGAACCCGGAGCTGACGGCAAGCTGGGAAAAGGGCTTGAATTACGTGGCGGAGGGCAGCATCACACCGGCGGAATATATGGGAAAGCTGGAGAATTTTATCCGCACCCGGACATCCGGTGTGCTGGGGCTCAATAACCAGTCGATGCTGCGGGGCAGCTTTGCGAAGGCAGCGGCCTTCTATCAGACGGCGTCCAAGGCGGAGGGATCTAAGACAGCGCCCAGGGCAGGCGCGTCCAAGGCGTCTAAGGCGGGCGCCTCTAAGGCAGCTAAGGCGGATGCGCCCAAGGCGGGCGCCTGAAACCAGAAAGGACGGAGGAAACCCCCTTCGGGGATACCTGTATGCCCATAAAACAGGGCAGTTAGGAGGAAAAATGGAGAATTGTAAAATTGTAAATTTGTATACCTTGGAAGAAACCATAGCGGCAGAGCTTTTTGAGGGGCTTACTTACCCCTGGGAGGCGCTTCCTTTGATTGGCGCTTTTATCAGAAAGCTGGGTCCCACCCTGGATCCGGTCCGTTTTGAACAGCGGGGGGAGGAGATCTGGGTGGCAAAGAGCGCTGGGGTGGCAGAGAGCGCCAGCTTAAACGGTCCCCTCATCATCGACGAGGAGGCAGAGGTCCGCCACTGCGCTTTTCTTCGGGGCAATGCCATTGTGGGAAAGGGCGCGGTTGTGGGCAATTCCACGGAGCTTAAGAACGTGGTCCTCTTTAATAAGGTCCAGGTGCCCCACTACAATTATGTGGGGGATTCCATCCTGGGCTATAAGGCCCATATGGGCGCAGGCTCCATCACCTCCAATGTGAAGTCCGACAAGACCCTGGTGGTGGTGCGCGATCATGCCAGCCCCCAGGCGGCCATAGAGACCGGGCTTAAGAAGTTCGGGGCCATGCTGGGCGACTGTGTGGAGGTGGGCTGCGGCAGCGTCCTCAATCCGGGCAGCGTAGTGGGCAGCCACAGCAATATTTATCCCCTGTCCATGGTGCGGGGCGTGGTGCCGGCGGGATCCATTTATAAAAACCAGAATGAGATTGTGGAAAAAATTTGAAGGAAATCTTAAGAAATATTTGATTGACAAAAAAGCTCTCTTGTATTAATGTATTATTTGAATAGTACAGATATACAAGAGAATTTTTTGTACGCGGAGGTATGCAGTTATGTTGGAAATTCAAAATTTGACTAAGAGATACGGCAAGCATCTGGCGGTGGACCATGTGAGCTTTACGGTGCCGGACGGGCAGGTGGGGATCCTCCTTGGGCCCAACGGCGCCGGGAAGTCCACCATCATCAAGAGCATTGCCGGCCTGCTTCGCTATGAGGGGGGCGTGGGCATCTGCCGGATGAATTCCAGGGACCGGGAGGCCAAGAAGATTTTTGCCTATGTGCCGGAGCTTCCGGCCATGTACGACGCCCTGACGGTGCGGGAGCACATCGAATATGTCCGCAGGGCCTATCATTCCCCCATCACCGACGAGGAAATAGAGGAGCTGCTTCGAAGATTTGAACTGGAGGATAAGCAGAACAAGCTGGGAAACGAGCTGTCCAAGGGAATGATGCAGAAGGTGAGCATTCTCTGCGCCCTGTCCATCAAGCCCAAGGTGATCCTTCTGGACGAACCCATGGTGGGCTTGGACCCGGCCGCCATCAAGGAGCTGAAGCAGGTGGTGCTGGAGCTTCGCCAGGCGGGGGTGACGATCCTCATCAGTACCCATATGCTGGAGATGGTGAAGGAGCTGTGGGACGTGATGTTTGTGATGGAAAAAGGCAGGATCTTAGGGATTTACACCAGGGAGGATACCAAGGACGACGATATTGAGGAGCTGTTCTTTAAGGTGACCGGCAGCCACGAGGAGAACGGCGGCCAGGAGGAAAGCGGCAGCCACGAGGAAAACGGGAAAGCAGGTGAGGAGTAATGGGAAGCTTTGGTTATCTATTCCGTCATACGGCCAGAAACAGGATCCGGAAAGCCTTAAGGCGGCCAGCGACTTATATTTTCACGATCCTGATTCTGCTT
The DNA here is from genome assembly GCA_949738465.1 of uncultured Lachnospiraceae bacterium. Lineage (GTDB taxonomy): Bacteria > Bacillota > Clostridia > Lachnospirales > Lachnospiraceae > 14-2. The sequence continues at coordinate 4,747 of CATJBQ010000245.1, read as the reverse complement.
TATGCCGTACTGATGTTCTCCGGCTTTGGCACGATGTTTGCGCAGTGGGGCGCCAACCGGCCCCAGCACCTGACAGCGATCCTGTCGGTGCTGATGATCTGGCTGCTGCCCGCCAACGTCATCAGCTACTCCAAGCGGAAGGGCCTGCTGTTTAAGCCGGCGGACGTCCATCTGATGTTTCCGGCGCCGGTGAATCCCAAGGGAATCCTGCTTTACGTGGGGATGAAGAACCTGGTGATCAATGTGGTGCTGTCGCTGGTCATGGCAATTTTTGGCGTACTGTACTTCCGGGTCCCCCTCTGGCAGGCGCTGGTGTACCTGGTTGTTTTTATCGTGACGGAAAATGTGCTGGAGGGCAGCATGATGGTGCTGTGCTACGGCAACGAGCGGCTGCCGGAGCGTTTCTTTCAAGTGCTGCCGGTGGTGATGTATCTGCTGATGGGCGTTCTGGTCCTGGTGGGCGTCCTGGTTTTCTGGCGGGAAGCCAGCTTTGGGGCCATCGGAACCTATCTGGCCCATCCAGTGGTGCAGATGGTGCCGGTGGTGGGATGGAATATCGCCATGATCCGGCTGATTTTCTTAGGGCCCACCACGGTCAATGTGGTGTGCACCCTGCTGTTTCTGGCGGCGACGCTTGTTTTATTCGTGCTGGCTTACCGTTCCCGCTGTGTGGGGGAATATTTTGAGGACGCGGCCAAGTTTGCGGACGACTACGCGGAGCTGAAAAACGCCCGCCGCAAGGGCCAGATGGCCAACGCTTTTTCCATGGGGAAAAAGAAGAAGTTCAAGGCGGCTACCGTGGAGTATAAGGGCAGCTACGCCAAGGCGATCTTTTACCGGCAGCTTCTGGAATATAAGAAGACGCGGTTCTTCATTTTCGGGTTTTTCACCCTGGTCTGCCTGGTACTGGGAATCGGTATGGCGGTATTTGCCTCCATGACGGAGATTGTTAAGGAGGACGGGGCCATGCGGATCTTCCTGATCCCCGGTGTGATGGCCTACATGATCTTTATTTTCAGCGGCTACAGCACCAAGTGGGCCAAGGAGCTGGAGAACCCTTATACCTATCTGATTCCGGACAATGTCCTGCGCAAGATCTGGTATTCCACGAAAATGGAGCATATCCGCGCGCTGATCGACGGCCTGCTGCTGACGGTTCCCGCGGCGGTAGTGCTGAAATTAAGCGTCTGGCAGGCGGTTCTGATTGTGCTGTTCTATATCTGCCTGCAGGCCAATAAGCTGTATTACTTTATGCTGGCAGACATGCTGGTGGGGCAGAGCTTAGGTGAAACGGGGCGCAGCTTCGTGAAGCTGTTCCTGCAGATGATCGCCATCGGCATTGCGGTGACAGCGGCAGTGGTGGCCGGCATGCTCCTTGGAATTGACGCGGGACTTGCGGTGATGGTGGCTGCCACATTCCTTGTTACCTTTGTGGGAGCGGCCCTGGCGGCTGGAAGCTTCGACAAGATGGAAGTGACGGATTAGGAAGAGAGCGGCTGGCGGCCGCAGCATGGATGAGCGGAGGAGGGACATTATGGGCAGATGGAGAGAGCGGCGGATCAGGGAGCAGCTTCGGAAGGCGTTTGGGAAGGCCCCTGGCGAGCCGGGATTTTTATGGCGTTCCCAGGAGGACGTGGAGCGGTATTACCAAAAGAAGCGGGAGACGGATCCGCCGGAGGAAGCGGTGGATGAGGTTACCTGGAGCGATTTGAGCCTGAAGCAGCTCTTTGACCGTATCAACACCACCCAGTCCTTTGCGGGGGAGCAGCATCTGTACCGGGAGCTGCATAGGATTCCCCGGGACCGGCAGGCTCTTTTGCGGCGGCAGGCCTATACGGACTTTTTTGAGGCGGAGGAGGAGAAGCGGCTGGACGCCCAGCTCTGTCTGCAGCGGCTGTCCAAGAAGAAGGAATACTATGGGGTGACGGATTATATGGAGCTTCTGCCCGCCCAGGAGATTCCCTTTATCAAGGTGTGCCGTCTGCTGCAGATTACGCTGCCCCTGCTGCTTCTGGCGGCGGTTATCACCAGGCTGCCCCTGCTGTTTTCCCTGGTGATCTGGCATCTGCTCTTAAACCTGGTGGTGTATGCCCTGGGAAAAATGCGCTACGAGGCCTTTTTGGATGTGCTGTATGGGATCACCGGGACGGTACAGACGGCTCACAAGCTGGATCCCATGCTGCCGGCCGACAAGGAGCGGACCGAGGCCCTCTCAAAGCTCTGGCCGGTGGCGAAAGGGGCTTCCGCCATGCTGTGGAAGCGGCAGCTTGGCGCCAGCGGAGATATATTTGGCCTAATGATGGATTATGGGCTGGGGATTCTTATGTGGGATTTTGTCACCTACGATAAGGTGATGAAGGGCCTTAAGGCCCATCTGACCCAGTATGAGACGCTGTTTTCCTTTGTGGGGGAGGTGGATCTGTGTATCGCCCTGGCGTCGTTCCGGGCCAGCCTTCCCCACTGGTGCCGTCCCGTTCTTGACGGGGAGGTCCTTGCGATGGAGGAAATGTACCATCCGCTGCTGGAGCATCCCGTTCCCAACAGCTTTTCCATGGAGGAAAACTGGATCCTCACCGGCTCCAATGCCACCGGGAAGTCCACGTTTTTAAAAGGTGTGGCGGTGAATGTGCTGCTGGGTCAGAGTATGGGGATCTGCGCGGCAGGAAGCGCATGGATTCCGGACCTGGTGGTGATGACCTCCATGGCGGTGCGGGACGATATCCTCTCCGGGGAAAGCTATTATATGAAGGAAATCCGCTATCTGGAGCGGATGGTCCGTCTGGTGTCGTCTCCCGGTGGCCGGAAGGTGTTTTGCGGCATCGACGAGATCCTCAAAGGCACCAATACCCAGGAGCGGGTGGCGGCATCCATTGCCATCCTGCATTTTTTGAAGAAACAGAACTGCCTTGCCATGGTGGCAACCCACGATATCGAGCTGGCCCGGAAAATGGACGGCCTCTATGAAAATAAAAGCTTTGGCGAACAGCTGGGGGAGCGTGACGTCACCTTCGACTACCGGCTGAAAAGCGGCATTAACTGCTCGAAAAATGCCATCCGTCTGCTGGCCATCACCGGCTTTCCGGAGGAAATTCTTACAGAGGCGCAAAAAAATTTGCAAAACCCCTAGACGAATCTGGAAAAATGTGCTTAAATGTGAGTAAGGCATTGTTAAATACATAACAATCTTTTTCCCAGCCCAGACCTTGAGCTGGGAAATGTAGCGCAATCAAAAAGGTTGAAAGGAGATTTCGCATGATTTACACAAAGGAAGTTGAAAACATGTGCCCCGTTGCAAAGGGTGCAAAGCATGAACCTGCTCCAATTCCGGAAGAAGGCAAGTGGGTTCATTCCAAGAAGATTGAAGATATTTCTGGCTTTACCCATGGGATCGGCTGGTGTGCGCCCCAGCAGGGAGCCTGCAAGCTGTCTCTGAATGTTAAGAACGGCATCATTGAGGAGGCTCTGGTGGAGACCATCGGCTGCTCCGGCATGACCCATTCCGCCGCTATGGCCGCTGAGATCCTGCAGGGGAAGACGATTTTGGAGGCGCTGAATACGGATCTTGTGTGTGACGCCATCAATACGGCCATGAGAGAGCTGTTTTTACAGATTGTATACGGACGTACCCAGAGTGCGTTTTCCGACGACGGACTTGCCATCGGCGCCGGCCTGGAGGATCTTGGCAAGGGGCTGCGTTCCCAGGTTGGCACCATGTATGCCACCAAGGAGAAGGGGGTCCGCTACCTGGAGATGGCAGAGGGCTACGTGACCGGAATTGCCCTGGATGCAGACGACGAAGTGATCGGTTACCAGTTTGTTTCTCTCGGGAAGATGACAGACTTCATCAAGAAGGGTGACGATCCCAATACTGCATGGGAGAAGGCGAAGGGCCAGTACGGCCGTGTTGCCGATGCGGCGAAGATCATCGATCCGCGTGTAGAATAGGGACGTTTAACGAAAGGAGAGTTTAAGAATCATGGCATTATTTGAATCATATGAAAGAAGAATCGATCAGATCAACGCTGTGCTGAATCAGTATGGCATCAGTTCCATCGAGGAAGCGGAGAAGATCACAAAGGATGCTGGCCTTGACGTTTATGATCAGGTGAAGAAGATCCAGCCCATCTGTTTTGAAAATGCATGCTGGGCCTATACGGTAGGCGCGGCCATCGCCATTAAGAAGGGCGCTAAGCGTGCGGCGGATGCCGCGGCAGCCATCGGCGAGGGCCTGCAGGCGTTCTGTATCCCCGGCTCCGTTGCGGATCACCGCAAGGTGGGCCTTGGCCACGGCAACTTAGGCAAGATGCTTTTGGAGGAGGAGACCGAGTGCTTCTGCTTCCTGGCCGGGCATGAGTCCTTTGCAGCGGCAGAGGGGGCCATCGGTATCGCCGAGAAGGCCAACAAGGTGCGTCAGAAGCCGCTGCGTGTGATCTTAAACGGTCTTGGCAAGGACGCGGCCCAGATCATTTCCCGGATCAACGGCTTCACCTTTGTGGAGACGAAGTATGACTATAAGGAAGCGAAGCTGAATGTGATCTTCGAGAAGCCTTATTCCGAGGGACTCCGCGCTACCGTAAAGTGCTACGGCGCGGACGATGTGCAGGAGGGTGTTGCCATTATGCACCATGAGAACGTGGGCGTGTCCATCACCGGCAACTCCACCAACCCCACCCGTTTCCAGCATCCAGTGGCAGGTACCTATAAGAAGGAATGCACAGAGCAGGGCAAGAAGTACTTCTCCGTGGCT
>CATJBQ010000244.1 GCA_949738465.1 uncultured Lachnospiraceae bacterium | reverse complement strand
TGGCTACCGCACCTTTGTGCCCAAAGCAAACACGTCCTACCGGGTTTCTGTGAAATATAAGGTGGCGGAAAAAACCGGCAGCCATTGGCCGCAGATCCGGCTTCGTGAAACCTATGGGGATTCCATGTGTGTGGATAAGGAGAACATCAAAGAGCTTGGAATCATCGCGGACGAGAAGGATGTGACGGATGGCTGGGTAACCGATGATGCGTATGTTACGACAGGAGCGAATCCGGCAGCCTGGTATATTGCGGTTACTACCGAGGATCCGGAATGGTATTGCGATAGTCTTGAACTGTATATTGATCACATTGAGATAACGGAAAAAACGGAACCGGCATATGAACCCAGTGCAGAGCTGACCAATGCCTTTGATGAAGCCGGAACCAATTTTAAGACGATCGTATATGATAACCAGAACGCGATTTCCAATCATACCATGCCAAAGAGCGCCGAGGGTCTTTTTTCGCAGTATAGTGCATGGGTGGAGGCAGGAGCCGGGGAAAACGGAGGAGCGGCCATGAAGATCACAGGCGCCCGGGGTTATGGATATAAATGGCCCAGCGCATTTCTGATCTATGATCATACGGAGGACGGCTACCGCACCTTTGTGCCCAAAGCAAATACATCCTACCAGATTTCTGTGAGATATAAGGTGGCGGAAATAAGTGCCGGACATTGGCTGCAGATCCGTCTCCGGGAAACCGTTGGGGATTCCATGCAGGTGGATCAGGAGAAGATCAAGGAGCTTGGGATCATCGCGGACGGGAAAGAAGCGATGGATGGCTGGGTGACGGATTCTGCATACGTTACCACCGGAGCGGATCCGACGGCCTGGTATATCGCGGTAACCACGGAGGATCCGGAATGGTGGAGCCATAATATTGAACTGTATATCGACCGCATAGAGATAAGAGAAAAAACGAAACCGGGGTCTGAGACAGGATATGAGCCCAGTGCAAAGCTTACCAACACCTTTGATGAAGCCGGAACCAACTTTAAGCCGGTGGTACATGACGGGAAATTTAAGGGGACATCGAATAGTACCATGCCCAATAGCGCAGAGAAACTCTTTTCACAGTTTGATGCGTGGGTGGAGGCAGGAGCCGGGGAAGACGGCAAAGCGGCAATGAAGATTGCGGATGCCCGTGGTTACGAGTATCAATGGCCCAGCGCATTTTTGATCTACGATCATACGGAGGATGGCTACCGCACCTTTGTGCCCAAAGCAAACACGTCCTACCGGGTTTCTGTAAAATATAAGGTTGTGGAAAAAAGCGGAGGTCATTGGCCACAGATCCGTCTCCGTGAAACCTATGAAGACTCCATGCAGGTGGAGAAAGGGAAGATCAAAGAGCTTGGAATCATTGCGGATGAGAAGGAAGTGACGGATGGCTGGGCAACCGATTATGCATATGTTACCACCGGAGCGAATCCGACGGCCTGGTATATCGCGGTAACCACTGAGGATCCGGAGTGGTATTGTGACAGCCTTGAAATGTATATCGACAGCATTGAGATAACAGAAAAAACGGAGCCGGTATACGAGCCCAGCGCAGAGCTAACCAACACTTTTGAGGAAGACGGAACCAACTTTAAGCCGGTGGTGCACGACGAGCGATTTAAGGGGACGTCCAATAGCGCCATGCCCAAGAGCGCAGAGAGACTCTTTTCACAGTTCGATGCGTGGGTGGAGGCAGGAGCCGGGGAAAATGGCGGGGCGGCCATGAAGATCGCGGATGCCCGTGGTTATGAATATCAATGGCCCAGCGCATTTTTGGTCTACGACCGTACGGAGGACGGTTACCGCACCTTTGTACCGAAGGCAAATACGTCCTACCGGATTTCTGTGAGATATAAGGTTGCGGAAAAGAGCGGCATCCATTGGCCACAGATCCGCCTCCGAGAAACCTATGGGGACTCCATGCAGGTGGAGAAAGAGAATATCAAAGAGCTTGGGATCATTGCGGACGAGAAGGAAGTGACGGATGGCTGGGCAACCGATTATGCGTACATTACGACGGGAGAGAATCCAACGGCCTGGTATATCGCGGTAACCACGGAGGATCCGGAATGGTATTGTGACAGCCTTGAAATGTATATCGACCACATAGAGATAAAGGAAAAAGGGGAACCGGGATATGAACCCAGCGCAGAGCTTATCAACACCTACGATGAGGCCGGAACCAACTTTAAACCGGTGGTGCATGACGAGCGGTTTAAAGGGACGTCCAATAGCGCCATGCCCAGGAGCGCAGAAAGACTTTTCTCGCAGTTTGACGCATGGGTAGAGGCGGGAGCCGGGGAAAATGGCAAAGCGGCCATGAAGATTGCGGATGCCCGGGGATATGAATACAAATGGCCCAGTGCATTTTTGATTTATGACCATACGGAGGACGGTTACCGTACCTTTGTGCCGAAGGCCAACACGTCCTATAAGATCTCTGTGAGATATAAGGTGGCAGAAAAAAGCGGCATCCACTGGCCGCAGATCCGTCTCCGAGAAACCTATGGGGACTCCATGCAGGTGGACCAGGAGAATATCAAAGAGCTTGGGATCCTCGCGGATGAGAAGGGCGTGACGGACGGCTGGGCGACCGATTATGCATACGTTACCACCGGAGCGAATCCCACCGCCTGGTATATCGCGGTAACCACGGAGGATCCGGAATGGTATTGCGACAGCCTTGAAATGTATATCGACCACATAGAGATAAAGGAAAAAGGGGAACCGGGATATGAGCCCAGCGCAAAGCTTATCAACACCTATGATGAAGCCGGAACCAACTTCAAGCCGGTGGTGCATGACGAGCGGTTTAAAGGGACGTCCAATAGCGCCATGCCCAGGAGCGCAGAAAGACTTTTCTCGCAGTTTGACGCATGGGTAGAGGCAGGAGCCGGGAAAGGCGGCAAAGCGGCCATGAAGATCGCGGATGCCCGGGGATATGAATACAAATGGCCCAGCGCATTTTTGATCTATGACCATACGGAGGACGGATACCGGACCTTTGTGCCGAAAGCAAATATGGCGTACCAGATCTCTGTGCGGTATAAGGTGACAGAAAAAAGCGGCATCCATTGGCCGCAGATCCGTCTCCGTGAAACCTATGAGGATTCCATGCAGGTGGATAAGGAGAATATCAGAGAACTTGGAATCATCGCAGACGAGCAGGGAACAACGGGCGGCTGGGTAACGCGTGATATGTATGTTGTTGCCGGAAATAATCCGACCGCCTGGTATATCGCGGTAACCACGGAGGATCCGGAATGGTATTGTGACAGTCTTGAAATGTACATCGACCGTGTTGAGATAAAGGAATTTGCAGACGAGGGAGTAGTTGGAAGACCTTGGTCCGGAAAGATTGCCACCAGATTTGCCGGTGGAAGAGGTACGAAACAGGATCCATACCGGATTGAGACTCCGGAGCAGCTCGCAAGAGCAGTTCTGATCGCGGATGGCACGTCCCATGAGTATTACAAGCTTAGCGAAGATATAAAGATCAATGATACGTCAAAATCGGATTGGATGAAAAATGCCAGGAACTGGCTGCTTACCAAAACGGCGTTTACGGGTCATTTTAATGGAAACGGCCATATTATTTCGGGATTGTACTATCATATTGATGGTACTGCCACCTATGTAGGTTTGTTCCCGATTGTAGGAGCGAAAGCGGTGATCGAGAAGGTCGGCGTGGTGGATTCTTATCTGTATAACCAGAATGCGAACTCAGATGCAAATGCTGCGGCAATTGCCGGCTTTGTTGAGTGGATGAACGATGAGAAGTATGAGCAGCGGGCAATTATCCGCCAGTGCTTCGCGGATGATACCGTAACTGTGGAGGCAAAGTATGCAGGGGGAATTGTTGGCGGTGCGGCAAGCGCTGTGCATATGGAAAACTGTTACTTTACAGGAACCATATCCGGAGAAAAATATGGTTCGCTGATCGGAGACGGGTGGAATCCGGAGTCACAATATCACACCATAAGCCATTGTTACGTCTCTACGCTGGAAGATAACCCGGTTGTGGGAAATATCGGCTTTCAGTGGAGCGACTATGACAGTATTTATTCAAATGGAACGGTTCCGAAAAGGACTATGAAGTTACCGCCTATTCTGATGTACGGCGAATATGCGAAGGAATTCATGGAAGGCTTCGATTTCGAAGAGGTGTGGAAAACCGTAGAAGGTGGAACGCCGGTTCTTAAGGTGTTTGGTTCCGATGCATATTCTTCAAAACGTGCTGTTGATAAAGTGAAGGTTGAGTTCGTTTCAACGGGTGGATCGGAATGTGAAGCTGTTTATGGGTATCCCAGAGTGGATGAAATGCCGGAGCTTCCGATGCCTGAGAGAAGGGGATATCGCTTTGCGGGCTGGTATCACTCCATGGAATTAGACCTGCCGTGTACGTTGGAAGCCTTTCCGGATTTTGATACGCACCTTTACGCGAAATGGGAGCCGCTCGGATTTACGGTTGATTTTGAAGGAACCTATGATGAGAAGTATGACTATAATGACGGTGTAGAACATTTTGCGCCGGGTGTGGCAGGATACTTACCAAAATATGTATACCAGAAAATAAAGTCTATGCATTGCACAGGAACAGAGGAAGAAGGATCTGTATTCTTACTGTCCTACGAGAATAAACTGGAAGTTGGCGAAGAATATGAGATGGACTTCTGGGTATATACGGAGGATCAGGATGCTTCCGGCACAATGGAATTGATACACACCAAATATCCGGATGTAAATGCAAGCGCTGTCGGCTATGAAGAAGCGACGGAATTTTCTGATATGGAAGAGGATCAATGGAAACAGTATACGGTAACGTTTACCGCGAATGCTCCTTATATGCTGATCCGGACATCGAAGGATGCCAATGTTTATTTTGATAATATATCAGTTATTCCTACTGGGAACACAGGAAAAACCGGTGGCCTTGCGGGTATGCTGGCGATTGTTGCCGGTACCGGTGGAAAGATCGGTTTAATAGCTGCTATTACAGGAGGCGCGATTGTATTGATTGGCGGCGGAACATTGATTGTAACTCTTGCCGCTAAAAAGCGCAAAAAAGCAAAAATGAACGAATAAGTCTTCAAGCGCCTGCGGGGGCAGTAGCGATACTGCCCTCATTTTGCAGGAATAGGAAGAAGGAGGTTTTTATGGACAGTGGGAGAAAATGCACCGGGGCAGGAGGTCTGCGGGCATACCTTTCGACAGATGGGGTAAGATTTCAGGAGCAGGACGAAGGTTTTCTTACCGTTTATGACAGGGAAGTATGGGATCCAAGAGAAGGGACTACAATTGTAGTTGATATTGGACGGAGCGGACAAAGGCTTCATGGCTTCGGGGCTTCTTTTACAGATACGGCGGCTTTGGTAATGGCCGGGATGCCGAAGGAGGAGCTGGAGCGGGCAATGAAGCTGCTCTTTGACCCTGGGGAGGGGATCGGCCTTTCCCTGATCCGGAATTGTATCGGGGCTTCGGATTTTGCACCGGAGTATTATACCTATGACGATATGCCAGAAGGGCAGGAGGACTGGGAGCTTACGCACTTTGATTTTTCCCGGGCATTGGAGGCGATTGTGCCGCTGACCCGGTGGGCGGCTGACATCAATCCCGGGCTGCTGTTATTTTTGGCGCCCTGGAGCCCGCCGCTGTGGATGAAGGACCGGCCGGTCTGGCAGGCCAAGGAGAAGCCGCGGCTCCGGAGGGACTGCTATGGGGTCTATGCCCGGTATCTGGTGAAAGCCATACAGGCCTATGAAGAAATGGGACTTCCGGTTGATACGGTATCCGCCCAGAATGAGCCTTTTGCAGACGTGCCCTGGCCGGGAATGTTCTGGACCGGAGAGGAACTGACTGTGTTTGTAAATGAGTACCTCCGCCCGGCACTGGATGAGGCGAGGCTGGATACCGGGATTCTCAATGTGGATCACAATTTTATTTATGAGCGGGAGATAAATGCTGTGATGCAGGCAACCCGCACCAGCGCCCAGGGGGCGGCTTTTCACTGGTATGAGGGGACGCCGGAGCAGATGCGTTCTGTGGCGGATCTGTTTCCGGAAAAGCAGATTTATGTGACAGAGGCTTCCAGTGACAATCCGGACACAAACGAGAAGCTGGTATGGATCGCCGGGAACATCGTCCGCAGCCTGCGGTCGGGAGCCAGCGGCTATCTTATGTGGAATATGGCGCTGGATCAGAATGGAGGTCCCACCTTCAACGATGTGAATATCCACTGTTCGGGGCTTCTTACCTGCCACAGGGATACGAAGAAAATTACCTGCGGCAAGGATTATTACGCACTGGCCCATTTCAGCAAATGCATCCGTCCCGGGGCCCGGCTGATATATTCCACGGATACGGCGGGGGAGGAGGATCAGCTTCTGAACCTGGCGGCGCAGAATCCGGACGGGAGCCTGGCGGTTGTGATCGTCAACGCTGCAAAGGAGCAGGAAGAGGTCTGCAAGCTGGTCTTTCCTGGACAGGTAGTACAGGTAACCGTACCGGCAGAGGGGGTAGTAACCCTGTACCGGGAGCCGGAAGAAGGAGAATAGCATGGAGAAGCAAAAACACAAAAAAACAGAAATAAGGAATCCGATCATTCCCGGATATTACGCAGATCCGGAGGCAAGATTCTATGAGGGGGAATATTGGATCTATGCCACCCAGTCCCGGCCGTTTCCGGAGCAGAAAAATGTGACGGCATTTTCCTCCAAAGATATGAGGCATTGGAAAAAGCATGAGGATATCATTGCGATGGAGGGCTTTCCCTGGATCTGGGGAGCCGTCTGGGCGCCCACGGTGATTCAAAAGAACGGGAAATATTTTATGATTTTTTCCTCCAACGATATTCACGATAACGAGGAGCCGGGAGGGCTTGAGATTGCCGTTTCCGATTCCCCGGGGGGACCTTTCCGGGGATGGCTGGGCCATCCTCTGGTGGAGGATATCTATCAGGGGGCACAGCCCATCGATCCTCATTTGTTTAAGGATTCCGACGGGACCGTGTATCTGTATTACGGCGGATGGGGCCATTGTATGGCGTCGGTGATGAATCCACGGATGGACGGCTTTCTCCCCTTAGAGGACGGGGCCTTGCGGAAGGAGGTAACGCCTCCGGAATATGTGGAGGGCCCCTGCATGATCAAGGAGGGAGAGAAGTATTATTTCCTCTGGTCCTCCGGAAAGTGGGAGGAAAGCTCCTATTGCGTATATTACGGCATAGCGGATTCTCCCCTGGCAACCTTTGAAAAGCAGGGGGTGGTGGTGGAATCCCAGGAGGCCCTGGCAAAGGCTCCGGGGCATAACGGCTATTTTTACATACCGGAGAAGGAGGAATATTATCTGGTATACCACCGCCGGGGGGCCCGGGATACGGCCCGGGACGCCAGGCAGCTCTGTATCGACCGGATGTACGTGGAGGATGGCGGAATCCGGCCGGTGGTGATGACGTAAGGATGTCCGGTGTGCCAGGAACCAGACCGGATGCAAAGAGAAAGAAATCCCTATATTTTTGAAATAGAAAAGCTTTTGGGAAACCTCCAGGCAGCCGATATATCTATAAAGTATCTGTCTTTCGATGCACGTAGATCAAGGAGGATAACGGCATGAGCATTATGATCAGGGGGAACCAGACCGTAAGAAGAATCGAGCTGAAGAACGCAGACGGAACTGTGGCCGGCTCTATTTCCATCAGCAGCCCGGTAAAGAAGAAAAAGCTGCGGCTCCAGTACAACTTTAAGGAGATCTCCGCGCGGATCCTGCGGACCAAGACCTCGGGAAACGCCCGGCAGGTGGTGACCAACGCCCGCCAGAAGGTGGCGCAGCTACGCAGGATGTCCAAGAGCGACAACTATGACGAAGGGGAGCTAGAGAGCGCCATCCGCCATGCGGAGGCAATGGCCCGGGTGGCCAGGAAACGCATGAAGCATCTGCAGGAGGAGGAGCGGGCCGGCGGGCACAGAGGCGTGTGCGAGGCCGAGCTGGAGGAGCGGACCGAGGAAAAGGCGGCAGAGAAAGCCGGCCAGTCCCGGCGGGAGAGAAAAGCAGAGCAGGCAGACCGGGAGATGGAGAAGCTGATGCAGGAATACCAGGAGCTGATGCAGGAAGCCATGGAGGAGCTGGAGGATCTCGGCAGCATGGAGGAATTCACGGAGGAGTTAAGCCGGCTTGTTTTTGACGAAGATATGGATCCGGAGGATCTGGAGCAGTTGAAAAAGAAGCACCGGGCGTCGGAGATGCGGGAGATCGCAGAGGCGGATATGAAGTATTTAAAGGCCATGTTTGACCGGCTCCAGAGGGAAAAGCAGAGCGCCGGCAGCAGCTTTGGCGGCAGTGGTAACAGCGGGAGCGGCAACAGTAGCAGCCTTGGAGCCGGCGGCGTAGCCCTGGAGCTGGGCGGCGTGGACGTTCCGGTCCAGACGGCTGCGCCGGAAGCGGCCGCCGTAGCGGAGGGCGGGGCCATCGATACGACGGTTTGACTTCCCGAAGGCGGATGAAAAGCCGGTATGTTTTGTCAAAGAAGCTTTTTTGTTTTTCCGGCAAGATAGAGGGGGAGGTTTGTGACGCTGCCGTCCTTCCGGTAACCCCGCTTGGAAAAGCGCAGGGCATATTCCGGCTGGCGGCTGGAAACGTACCGCTTAAAGGATGGAGCGGATTTATCCTCTCCGCCTTTGACCTCAACCGGTATTATCGTCGTATGATATTGCAGAACAAAATCAATCTCGCCGTTTTTGTCAGAAAAATAGCAGGGTTCTACTTCAAACTGGCCCTTGAGCTGCTGCAGAACAAAATTTTCAGTCAGCGGTCCTTTGAACTGGTAATCGTTTTTCAAGAGGATCGCGCTGTTATCGATCCCCGCCATGTGCTTCAGCAGGCCGGTATCAAAGAGAAAAAGCTTGAATTGATCCAGCTTGTCGAAAGCGGCCAGGGGATGCTCCATTTTGGAAACGTTGTAAACCCGGTTCAGCATTCCTGCGGAAACCAGCCATTCGATGGCTTCCTCAAAATCCCGGGCTCTGCCCCCCTCCCGGACGGCGCCATACATAAACTTCTCGTTAGCCTTGGCTAACTGGGAAACGATACTGCGAAAAACCATTAAAATACGGCCGCTGTTGACCTTCCCGTTGTGTTTGGAGAAATCGTTTTCATACACTTCCACCAATTCCCGCTGGATCCGTGAGATCCTGGCCGGATCCTTATATTTTATCCATGAAGCCACACACTCCGGCATTCCGCCGATGATGAGATAGTTGTTGTATGCCTCCAGCAAGCGGCGGTGGAAGATCTCCTCGATGGGCTGCTCCCTGTAAATACCATCATAGAACAGGAACAGGGAGGGATCCACAGCTTCCAGGAATTCATCAAAGGTCAGGGGAGCGACGTCCAGCAGATTCACCATTCCCACCGGGTAGGATTTGGGCTGTGCCAGCAGGGTTCCTAAAAGGCTGCCTGCCGTAAGGATGTGATATTCGTTGGCTTTCTCCCGGAAATATTTTAAGGCATTGAGTGCAGAGGGGCATTCCTGGATTTCGTCGAAAAGAACCAGGGTTTTTCCCGGCAGGATTTTCTCCCCGGCGATCAGGGATAACAGCTCTATGATACGGTGGGGATTTTTGTTGGCTTCAAAAACAGATTCCGCTCATCGCTTTCTTTCCAGCAGATCAGATCTTTCATTGCGTTCCTTTTCACGGGCTCACCGTCCTTTCGCCATGAGATAGATTTAGCATACCACGTTTTTCGGCTGTTTTCAACATAGGTTTTGCACATTTTTCCGTAGTTGAAGGCTTCGCCTGTTTGTAGTATGATAGTAACAAAAATAATCTGAAACCGATAAGCGGAAAATGGAAAATAAAAGAAGCGGGGGAACGACGATGAAATTCGTTATGTCGTATAGCTGCGGCAAGGACAGTACCTTGGCGCTGCACAAAATGATAGAACAGGGACATGAGCCGGTAGGCCTTCTGATTATGGTGAATGAAGCGGTGGGACGTTCTTATTTTCACGGCGCGGATCCATCCATGATGGAACGCTATTCTCAGGCGCTCGGGCTGCCCATGATCCTGTGTCCCACCCAGGGCGAGACCTATCATCTGGCTTTTGAGGATGGCCTTGAGCGGGCAAAAGCCATGGGGGCGGAGGGCGTCTGCTTTGGGGATATCGATCTGGAACAGAACCGGAAATGGGGGGAGGAGCGCTGTGCGAAAGCCGGGCTGACACCGTTTTTCCCTCTCTGGCAGAGGGGGCGGGAGGAGAATGTATACGAACTGGTGGAGCTGGGCTACCGATGCCTGATTAAGAGCATTAACACGAACCTCCTGCCCAGAGAGCTTCTGGGGAAATATATTGGGAACGCATCCATAAACCAGATGAAGGCCGCAGGCATCGACATCTGTGGGGAAAATGGCGAGTATCACACCCTGGTGACAGATGGGCCGATTTTTAAAGAGCCGTTGGAATTTCAGGTGGGAGGAATTTTGGAGTTCGGGGACTATGCCGTGGTGGATATCTGGTAGAAGTGAAGCAGCGGCAAAAAAAGCAGTGAGAGGAAAAAGACTCGCTGCTTTTTGGTGTATTAATAATTTTATGGCCGCCCCTTATCATCTAAAAGCTTCTGCAACCGGGCAATCTCAGCCTGCTGTTGTGCAATCACTGAGTCCTTCTGAATTAACTGCGCATGCTGCTGATCGATCTGTGCATGCTGCTGATCGATCTGGTCCTGCTGCTCTAAAATCTGGTCCATCTGCTCCTCTACCATATACTGTACCGTATTCCGGTCCAAAATCTTCAATGCCTCCGAAAACATATTCAGCACCTCCTCCGGCCTGTGAAAATAGCTCTTCATCTCCCGATAGATCTCCGCCAGCCATGGAGATTTCGCAGCCAGTTGCTGCGCTTCTGCCAGATCTTCCGTTGCCAGAAAAGCAAGCCAGGCTGTCTGTTCATCTTTAACTCTAGGATACGGGATTTTTCGGAAAACGTTAAGGCCGGACTTTTTTCCTGCGCGGATTGGGATTAATGGTTCCTTTTTTCTGCATACACAATACGCAAAACCTCCTTTATGTGGATTCCATCATACGTCTGGGTATAAGCGGTGGGAAATCACCAGGAACTTAGACCACTGTCAGATAAGTAAACTATAGCAGAGATAAGAATAAATTTCAACCATTTTATAAAAATTTAATTATTATTATCTTGCGATTGTTTATACTGGTTTTATGAAAAAATATACAGGAGGAACAAAAGATGACTCACACTCTGAACGATGAACTGATCCGGCATCTGGAGCAGGCGATGCGGGACGAAGAAAAGAGCAAGGCAACCATCAGCAAATATTGCCACGACGTAAAGGCCTTCATCCACCATGTGGGGGAAGGAACAAAGATCACCAAGGATGTGGTAATCAGCTATAAATGCTATCTGGGCGAACAGTATGAGATTACCAGCGCCAATTCCATGCTGGCAGCCGTCAACTATTTTCTGCGCTTCATGGGCCGGGAGGACTGCATTGTAAAATCCTTTAAGATTCAAAAGGAGGCATTCCGTACCAGAGAACGGGAGCTGACCAGGGAGGAATATGAGCGGCTCCTGAAGACGGCCCGGCAAAATGGCGACGAGCGCCTCTATCTGATTATGCAGACCATCTGCGCTACCGGCATCCGCATCAGCGAACTGCCCTTCATTACCGTGTCGGCGGTCCACAGCAGGCGGGCCAGGGTATCCCTGAAGGGCAAGACCAGGACGGTACTGCTGCCCCAGGAGCTTTGCAGTAAGCTGAAGGCCTATATCAGGCAAAAAAAACTTACTTCTGGCAGCGTATTTGTCACCCGCAGTGGAAAACCCATGGACCGCAGCAATATCCTTCATGCTATGAAGAAGCTCTGCGAAAAGGCGAAGGTGGCGGCCACCAAGGTATTCCCCCACAATTTGCGCCATCTGTTTGCGGTTACTTTTTATAAGGTAGAGAGAGATATCTGCCACCTGGCCGACCTTTTGGGCCATTCCAACATCAATACGACCCGGATCTATACGCTGATTAGCTGCGAGGAACAGGAACGCCAGCTCAACCGGCTCTGTCTATGCCAATGATCTGAAAAATAAAAATACCACATAATACGGATTATGTGGTAAAACGTAATGTACGTCAATTCATTTGCTTCATTATAATACATACCCCAAAGAATTTCAACCGGAATTTCAAGACGCGGCTATAAACAGGAGTACTCTATTCCTGGTTATAGTATATCATATGCAACGTCAAAAAAAGCGTCAAAGATTCACGATAAAAAAGGTTTTCCCGTGAAAATCTTTTCGCCCTTTCTGGTATGAAAATTCGCCCTGGACACCGGCAGGCCATGGCAGGAATTTACCACATAATCCGTATTATGAGGTAAATGTCAGGCCGGCAATAAGAATGCCTGCAGAACAAGATCGTAGAGGGAAGATATGGCGGATAAGGGATTGCGCAGGATGAAGCGCCGGGAGATTCTGGAGATGCTTTTGATTCAATGCCAGGAGACGGAACGTCTCCAGAAGGAATTGGAGGAACTGACAGAACGCCATGAGGATATGTCAGAGAGTTATGAGCGCCTGAAGAAAAAGCTGGATCTCAAGGATGAACGGCTGAACCAGAAGGATGCGAAGCTCGCAGAATTGCGCAGGGAGATTTCGGAGCTGAAAGCCGATCGCTCGGTGGAGATTGCGGAGGTGGAAAGCCTTACGGAGGCTACGCTTAAGCTCAATGGGGCCTTTGAGGAGGCCCGGCGGGCGGCAGAACAGCATCTGATGAAGATGGGACTGTTCCAGGAGGGAAAAAAGTATGGCTGCTAAAGGCCGAAAGACGCCGGAGATCCCGCCAATAAAGGAACTTCAGGAGGAGCTTGCCAGAGAACAGGCAAAGCACAGATTTCGCAAGAGTCTTTGGAATATTACGGTGGGGCTTATTGTGGCGGCGGCAGTCACGGCGCTGGTGGCCACCAGGCTTCTGGTGCTGATCCGGATTGAGGGAAGCAGCATGGAACCGGCCTTAAAGACAGGCGAGGTGGTTTTGCTTCATCAGACAAAAAATGTGGAAAAAGGCGATGTGATTGGATTTTATTATGGAGGACACATACTTCTGAAACGTGTGATTGGGACTGCGGGAGATCAGGTAGGGATGGATGAGAAAGGCAATGTTTACGTCAATGAGGAGGAAATGATAGAGCCATATGTCATAGAAGGGAGTCTGGGGAAATGCGACCTGGAATTTCCTTTTCGGGTGCCGGAGGGAATGTTTTTTGTGCTTGGCGACAACCGGCCCGTTTCCATCGACAGCCGGATCCGGGCAATTGGATGCGTAGAGGAGAATCAGATTGTGGGCAAAGTGGTATTCAAGGCATGGCCGCTGGAACACATGAGAATTATGCGCTAGGAAGGTGAGGAAATGCAAAAACTTTTGAGAGATTATCTGGATGAGCTGAATAAACGACGGAAAAAGAACCGTCGGGTCAGAATTGCCATGGCAATCCTGGTAGTGATGGTGGTTGGAAGCATAGCCGGTATCCTGGCGCAATACGGAATTGCTATGACTGGTACGGAACGCTGCGGCAGGGAAGAACATCTCCATAGCGACGAATGCTACGTGCAGAATTTGGTTTGTGAACTGGAGGAACATACCCATACGGACCTCTGCTATGTAGATGAAAATGCGGATGTGGAGGAACAGTCATCCTGGGACCGCCAGTATGCAGCGGTGGAATGGACGGGGGTCTGGGGAACAGACCTGGTAACGGCAGCACAATTGCAACTGGGGTATCAGGAAAGTATCAACAACTACCAGGTTACAGAGGAAGGAAGCCATAAGGGATATACCCGTTACGGCGCCTTTGCCGGAGATCCTTACTGCGACTGGGATGTGGCGTTTGTTAATTTTTGCCTGTATTATGCAGGACTTATGGACACGGAGATGGAGCTGTTTCCAGGTTTTACAAAAGGAACAGACGCTGCTGGGTGGCGTGAGGAATTTAAAAATGTAAGAGAAGAAAACGGCAATTATCTGATGAAGCCGGAAGGTTATATCCCGCAGTCCGGAGACCTTATTTTCTGTTCGAGGGAAGATGAAGAGACGGAATGCCAAGTGGGGATCGTAGTTTCTTACGACGGGGGGAAAAACGAGATCCGGGTGATTGAGGGGAACAGTGCCAACGAGGTAAAAGAAAATGCGTATGCGGCCAATGATGCACGGATTACAGATTATCTGAATGTGTCTGGGCTTTTGGAAAATTATAAGATGAAGACGGACCAGAGCGGGGTCCGACAAGAGACAGACAGCACGGATGATGCAGAGGAAGAAGTTTCCGGGGAACTGGGCGATATGGATACTTTCGAGGAGACACAGTTTTTCGGAGAAGATATGGAGGAAGCTGCGGCTTACAGCAGCCGCGCGCAGAAGAACATAGGTTCGATTATTGATTACGATAAAACAGCAAAGGTGATCGATTGGGACGAGAGAACCTATGATATTGAGATTACCGCTTCCTCAAAGGTCACGGAAGAATTAGGGGGTAAAGCAGAGATCTATTTGCTTCTTGACGCTTCGGGCTCTATGAATTACAGCATTGATTACGATGGTACAGCCGGTGGATCAAGGTATGTGGATCCGGTATATGTAGTGGATGGAGATGAAGAAGCCAGCAGATTTTGTAAGGTAAAGGATCATCTGGATCCATCGAAAGTGTATTATTACGGTAATGAAATGGCAAAGACAACGCTCAGCGGGAATAATTATTATCCCAATCATCCAATGGTGTATGTGGACGGAAAATGGAAATATTTCACAGATCTGGAAAATGAGAAGGGGGCGTTATATGTAGGAGAAGACGATAAAATAAGATCGAAGGAAGATGGGCTGACAAATAGCGCATGGAAGACGATTCCTAACGATGATAAAACGGTTATCTATGAATGGCATTCCAGAGTTACAAGCTTAAAGGAGGCAGCTACCGCATTTGTGAAAACAAGCGCACAACTGTTTGATAAAGGCAAGTGTAAGATCGGTGTTATCCGGTTTTCTTCAGCAGCTTTTCGATATTCAAAATTGACGGGTGTTTCTTCCAGTGAAGCAACACTTGTAAAATACATTAACAGAATGTATGGAAATGGCGGCACACGGCCTTCAACAGCCTTTGAATCGGCGTTGAGAACGGATGATGCAGGAGGTAGTTTTGATAAGAAACGGGATGGTGTTCCGCAGTATGTGATTCTGTTTTCGGACGGCAAGCCGGAGGTGGGGAATGAAAAGGAGCCAGATTATGAGGAAAGATCCCGGAAAGAGCGTGAGGCTACAGACGCGAAAGCCGCAGAGATGAAAGAAAAGGGAATTACCATTTTTACAGTTGGTCTGGGGCTGAGCAACGATAAAGATAATACTTTGGGCTGGTTGGAGAATACCATTGCATCTAATCCAAACTGTGCGTTTTCCGCAGAGAATGCGGAGGAATTGAACAGGATCTTTGAAAATATCCGCCAGGTGATCGTAAAAGGCAAGGACATCCACCCGGCTGTCGTCCGGGATGTCATTGATCCAAGATTTGTGATCCTGGATGATGCTGGAAATCCGATCACGCCGGATCGTCCGGGCATTGCGGAAGGAATTGTGCTGGAAAATGGTGGAACCGTATCTTTTGACGAGGAAGGAAACCAGTATATTGAGTGGACCGACCAGACCATTCCAAAAGCAGGAGACCCGGCCTGGAACAGGCATATCACGGTAAAGGCAAAAGAGGAATACATTGGCGGAAACAATGTTCCGACGAATATTGCGCCGGATTCTGAAATTGATGCGGGAGACTATGGCATATTTCCGCTGCCCCAGCCTGTAGTCAATGTAAGGGCAGAATTTCAAGTCAGCAACCGGGAAGTGACCATTTTTAAAGGGGATGCCATTCCGGCGGATGCGGCTGTTCTGGAATCCCTGTTTGGAGAGAAGGATGCAGAAACCTATTTTGATGTGATAAATGGGATTTATCAGCCGCTGGGAATGGAGGATTTTGAGCGGGAGTGGTACAAGGACGAGACGTGCCAGGAGGCCGTTAGCATAGAGGCGGAAGAAAAGCCTCAAGAGGAGACAATCCGTTATCTGACGGTGGCATATGACCCTGGGGAGCCCAGCGAGGAAAGTAACAGGAATACGACGCTTGATGGCAAGGTATATGTGGCCGGAACGGACGGCAGGGTGATGGCAGTAAACAGCAGTCCGGAATATCAAGGAAAAACATATGGCGTATATAAAATTCATTTGATTTCCGGCCAGGTCCGGATCACAAAGAAGCTGACGGAGAGCGCGGATACAGAGCAGACGTTCCGGTTCCATGTGAAAAAAGACGGCGAATTCTTCGGGATGGCTGAAATTACGGTTCCGGCCGGAAGCAAAGAAGCGGTTTTGGATAATGCAGGCCAGGAGGAATTACTGCGGAATCTTCCGCGAGGCTCCTACGAGATTACGGAAGAAGCAGTCAAGGGATACGCGGTTGAGGGCCTGGAGATTGGCGCTGACACCGATTGCAGGAGCAAGCGTGACGGAGGCAGCAAGTCAGCTACCTTTACCATAGGTCAGAACATGTCTGGCAATGTGATCGACAAAGATTATCACGACACCGGCGGTGGGCGTCTGGGAACCGTAATTTTTACAAACAAAAATGTGATGTTTGATAATTGGGGAATTGTGAAGCGCAGCGCTAACAGCAGTGAGGCCGCCGGTAAATGGCTGCCCGGTGCGGAATTCAGCCTTAGCCGGAATCCGGATGGCGACGATAGCGCCAGGGAGATGATCTACTATGGAAAGTCGGATGCCTGGGGCCGGGTAATCTGGTATGAGGATAAGGAGTGGACGCAGGAATTGACGGGAAGCCTTCCTACGGGGGTGTACACCCTTGCTGAGACAAAGGCCCCGGCGGGCTATATTTTCAGTCCGGCAGAGTGGATAATTACCATTTTAGACGGAAAGCTTGTGGACATTGCTTCTTCCGACCAGACGGAGATAGAGCATGAGACCAGAAGGGAGCAGAATGGAAGCGAACTTACGGTGTTCTATTTTGATAATGATACTGCTTACGAGCTTCCGTCTGCAGGGGGAACGGGAATCTATTGGTATTCGATCGGCGGTATCCTGCTGATGATGGCAGGGGTGTCGATCTTATATAAAAATAAGGTGCGGGGAGGTGCTGGAAGGTTCAGGGGATAAGAGGGCTTTTGGCGGCTGCGTACCGCAAAAGGTGCATGATATGCACAGAAAATGTAACTGTGTGCCAAGGTACACATAACCAAAAACATATAAGCAAAAAAGGAGAGAAGAATATGAAGAAATTCAAAAAAATGTTTGCAGTGCTGCTGACACTGGCAATGGTGCTGGGGATGTCCGTGACGTCTCTGGCGGCACCGGAAACGGATCCGAATAATCCGGATGGAAAATGGGGAACTGCGGATGATAAGGGAATGATCACAGTCCGGGGCATTGAGGAGAAAGGTGAAAACAGCCTGCTTCAGGTGGTTTATTATCCGATTGTAAAGGCAAAATATGAGAATAACGGATTTTTCAGCGGCTATGAAAAATTGTATGATGGCCTTGATATGACCGCAGGCCAGCCGGATGAGACAACAAATGTAGGCGCAATCCGGTTTAGTGAGGAACAGTTGAGTGCCGTTCTGCGTGAAATTGGCAGTGCGGCCGGAACAGCAATGACACCTGGCACGGAGGACGGCACTTATACGGCGACGGTTGCAGCAGGTTCCTATCTGGTGGTGGTAAAGAACGCGGAGACTAATGTTTACAGCCCGGTGGTCGTTTCCGTAAACTACGTTAATAAGGACGGCCAGAATATTGTTGAGGGCGGAGCTGTTGACCTGGAGGGGTTTAAAGATGGTATCAACGTGTCTGACGGAAGTGCCTGGGTGAAGATCAGAAACAATCCGGACGTGGAAAAGACCATTACAAGCAAGGATACGGATAATGGCGACACGGATAAAGCCAATACCCTGAAGGTTGGCGATACCGTGAGCTATCAGATCAAGGTTCCGGCGATCCCCTATTATGGCGGTGTACATCCTGTTTTTGCATTGGAAGATAAGCTGACGGGTCTCACCTATAAGGAAAATCTGGAGGTAAAGGTGCTTGGAGGAAATGAAGATGGTACGGATAAGATACTGACAGCCGGTACGGACTATTTTCTGACACCGGCGGAAGAGAGTATTACAGATACCATCGTGATAAATTTTGTATCTAAAGCACCTGCAGCAGGAACAAACGGCTATACATTGAATCTCTATCAGGGAAAGGCTCTTATTGTTACTTACGATGCTACTTTAAATGCAGACGCTAATCTGAACGCGTCTTCGAATGACAATGACGTTACGTTGACTTACACGCACGATTCTACGCAGACAGGGAAAGAGGACACCGAGGAGGATAAGACCAGAACCTACACCTTTGACATTGATGGTGGCGCGACAGGAGTAAATGGCAGCGAAACAACGCAGAATATCCTTAACAAGCTGGGTGAAATCGTGAGCTCATCTACAACTCCGGGAGAATCTAAAAGAGAATTGCTGGAAGGCGCAACCTTCGGCTTGTTCACGGATGCGGATGCGACGAGTCCTTATACCAATACGGCAGCGGTTAACGGGCTGAACTCCGATGGGGAGACGGTTGCATTCTGGGATGGAGCAACAGGCGTGTCTACAACAGACGAAAATGGCCAGATCCAGATTCGTGGCCTGGCGGGCGGGGCCTATTATTTGAAGGAACTGACGGCGCCGGAGGGTTATTCACTGAATACCCAGATTTTCAAGATTGATATCAAGGCAGAGATAGATGATACTACACATGAGCTTACAGGCTGGAAGGTTTATGTGAATGAAGCGGTAATATCAGAGGATAGCAAGCCGGTGGCGGATTTTACGGTAGAGAATGATGGAACCGTAGAGAAAACGCTGGTAGAGGACAAAGATCCCACAGCCCCCACCGATGGATTTAATATTTTGAACACCAAGCTGACAGATCTTCCATCTACCGGCGGTATCGGTACTACAATTTTCACCATTGCCGGATGCCTGATTATGATCGTGGCGGCAGGTTTATTCTTTGCAAGCCGCAGGAAGGCAGCAAAGTAGGGAATCTGGAATTGATAAAAATTTAACAAACGGGCCTGCGGCCTGAAAATGATATTCCGGGGCGGTGCGCTGCCCCGGAACAATCAAAAAGGAAAAAATTTACAGCAACAAGGAGAGTCCGGATGAAAAAGCATGCAAAAAAAATATTGGTTTTCATTTTATTTTTAACCGGATTGTCCCTGCTGTTGTATCCATTTGTGGCCAACCAGTGGAACAACCACAGACAAAAACAGTTGATCAGTCAGTATGAACAGGTGGTCACGGAGAAGGAAAAAACAGGCGGGATTGATTATCCGGCAGAAAAAGAGGCAGCGGCAGCGTATAATGAAGCGCTTCTTCCCAGTATCCTTCCGGATTCCTTTGCGGTTGCGGAAGCTTCTGGGGCAGACGAGGCCTATCTGTCCTGCTTAAATCTTTCCGGCAATGGGCTGATGGGAACGGTAGAGATCCCCAAGATTCATATTACCATTCCCATTTTCCATACCACCGGGGAGGAGGTGCTGCAGACAGCGGCAGGACATCTCCAGGGAAGCTCCCTGCCGATTGGAGGAGCCAATACCCATGCTGTGATTTCAGCCCACCGGGGGCTGCCCAGTGCGGCGCTGTTTACCGATCTTGACAAGCTGGGGGAAGGAGACCATTTTCTCCTGCACATTCTGGATGAAATTCTCTGCTATGAAGTGGATCAGATCCATGTTGTAGAACCGAAGGATACGGGGGATCTGGCCGTGGAGGAGGGGATGGACCTGGTGACGTTAATGACCTGCACCCCTTATGGAATCAATAGCCATAGAATGCTGGTACGGGGGCATCGGGTTCCTTATGTTGAGGAGGAACTGGCAGATGAGGAAGTTCCGCTTGGCAACATGAGCCTGCACACCAATTATCTGTTGTGGGTTGTGGCAGGACTTGTTCTCACGGCGTCCTTCAGCTTATTTCTGTATCGGAGAGAGAAAAAATTGTTAAAAAAAGCGAATGCGGAGCTGAGAAAAACTTTCCGTAAGGAGCAGCCATGAAGCGGAAAATAACCACGATCCTGTTTGCGCTGCTATTCCTTACCGGCTTTGGCATCCTGGCTTACCCCACCATTTCCGACCAGTGGAATACCTACCGCCAGTCCCTGCTGATCTCCGATTATGAGATCGTTGTGGAGCAGATGAAGGAAGAAGATTTCAAGGAGGTCTGGGCGGCGGCCAGGGCATATAATGAAAGCTTCGGGCAAAACAGCCTCACGGCGGATGTATTTGGCATCGATGAAGCACGGGACATCCGGGATACGGAGTACTGGAAGGTATTAAATGTTGCCGGGGACGGCATTATGGGATATCTGACCATCCCGAAAATCAATATCAGGTTGTCCATTTACCATGGGACGGCGGAGGATGTGCTGCAGACCGGGGTAGGGCATATGAACGGTACCAGGCTTCCCATCGGAGGGGAGAATACCCACAGCGTCCTGTCGGCCCACCGGGGCCTGCCCAGCGCAAAATTATTTACCGATATCGATCAGTTGGAGCCGGGCGACCGGTTCTATCTGCACATTTTAAATGAAGACCTGGCTTATGAGGTGGACCGGATCCTGCCGATGATTGCCAAGGACGACTACGACGCCCTGGAAGAAGCGGTGAAAATAGAAGCGGGACAGGACTATGTAACGCTGTTCACCTGTACCCCCTACGGCGTCAACAGTCACCGTTTGCTGGTGAGGGGGCATCGGGTTCCCTATGATGGAGAACTGGAAAGCACGCCGGCAGAGTCCATGGTACAGGTGATCCGGAATTATTATATGCTGTATCTGCTGGCGGGGCTGGGAGTGACGGCGCTGGTGATCCTCGCCATGCGCCGCATCATGAGAAGAAAGAAAAAGAAGCAGCCGGAAACAGAGAGCGATGAGGAGGGAAAACGTTGAAGACAGAAAAGATAGCAAAAATGGGATGCGCATTTGTCCTGGCGGCAGCGGTATTTCTGGCCGGGGTTGGAATCCTTAAGACCCAGGCGGCCGTCCGTGTGGAGGCGGATCGGGACTGCAGCCTCACGGTATCTGTGGAGATCGGCGCCGCCGGGGGAGAAAACGACGCGTATCTTTCGGACTTTAACCAGATGTCCATTCCGGTAACAGTATACCGGGTGGCGGACGTGGATTTGACAGGACAGAAATTTACAGCCGTAGATCCCTTCGGGGAGCTGGATTTTACCAAAGCCGGCAAGGAATGGGAGACGGCGGCCGCCGACTGGCAGGAGCTGGCCCGCCAGGCGGAGGAGATCCGGCAGAAAGCAAAGCCCGGCCCGGCGGGAAGTACTGTGGTCAGGAAGGAGGCGGGAAGCACGGCGGCAGCGGCAGGGAAGATTTCCGGCTTAAAGCCCGGGATGTACCTGGTGGTGCCGGAGACATCCTGCAATCCGGATTACACAACCCGATATGCCTTTGCCCCCTGCCTGGCGGCGCTTCCCAGCAGTACCTATACGCTGGAAGGAGCGGGGAGCGATGACTGGATGTATGATTTGGTGATCGGCTTAAAGCCGGATGCAGAGCCCCTTTTCGGAAAGCTTTCTATCACCAAGAACCTTAAGAATTATAATGCAACGCTGGGAAGGACGACATTTGTCTTCCGGATTGTCGGTGTGGATAAAAACGATACTGTCAGATATGAGGAGGTGGAGAGCTTAAGCTTTACGGAGCCGGGAGAGCAGACCATCACTCTGGAGAAAATTCCGGCAGGGCTGACGGTGACGGTAACGGAGATCTACTCCGGCGCCAGCTACCAGGTGGAAGACGGGAAGGAAAAGGCCGTCTTGATCTGCTCGAAGGAAGGCGTGGAGCTTTCCGGCCAGGCGGAGGCTTCCGTGTCCTTTACCAACCGCTATGACGGCGGCAACCGGGGCGGTTATGGCGTGACCAATCGTTTTGATTTCGACGGGGAAGGCGGATGGATCTGGAAAAATCCTACTACTTCACTAGGGAATTAGAAAGGAGCTGCGACGAAAATGAGAAAGATAGGGCAATTAAAAGGCGTGCTGGCATTGGCAGCCGCGGCTCTGCTCTTAACGGGGCTGGCGGGGTTTCAGGACGCGGCTGCATATTTTACGACGTATGTATCCGCGGGAGGCAGTGAGATTGTCCGTATGGGATCCCAGACAGAGCTCATCGAGGATGTCACCAATATGACGAAGCATATTTCCATTTTAAATACCTCCCAGACCAACGATTGCTATGTGCGGGTGAAAATTTTCCATGGCAGCCAGTTGGACGTTACCTGTTCGGATGCAAGCGGGAGAGGGAATCTCTGGCATTTTTCCCGGGAGGACGGCTACTGGTATTATGAACCGATGGTAGGGCCGGGGGCGGCAACGGAGATTCTGGACGCAAAAATTGGCGGCCTGCCGCCGGATTTTGACAGGGACAGCTTCAATGTGGTGGTGATCCAGGAGTGTACGCCGGTGGTTTACGATGAGGCGGGCAACCCCACTGCGGACTGGAATACGGTTTATTCCGATTATCGGGAGACCGGGGGAGAGGGGGATTTCAGGGAATGAGGAAAAAGATAACCTGGGGGATGCTGGCCCTGGCGGTGGCGCTGCTTTTGGGGAGCACCATAGGAAGCACGAGAGCGGCGTTGACCTATTACAGTGAAAATTATGTGGCTGAGATTACGGTTTCCCAGATTGGCGTGAGTCTCCTGGAAAATGGCGAGGTAGTCAGCAGCCGGGATTACGATGAGAACGAGTGGAAGGTGAGCACCAACCAGGAGGGCGGCTCCGGAAGCGGCGCGCTCCTTAAGGATTTGCTGAAGGAAGGGGAAAAGCTGGCCTTTAACAAGCGGTATGAGGAACGGCTGACGGTGAAAAACAGCGGTACCATCGATACCTATGTGCGCGTCCGTGTCTACCGTTACTGGACCAGGGACGGCCGGAAGCTGACGACCCTTTCCCCGGACCTCATTGATCTCAATTTTGCAAATGAGGACAAATGGGTGAAGAATCCGGAGCAGACAGCGGAGTGCACGGAGCTTTTTTACAAAGGGATCCTGCCTTCCGGCCAGGAGACAGAGGCCTTTGTAGATGGGGTGCGCATCGACGGGGCAGTGGCTTCGGAGGCGGCCATCGAGACCAATGGGAATGTGGTTACGACGACCTACAAGTACGACGGCGTGGAATTCCATGTGGATGTTGAGGTGGATGCTGTGCAGACCCACAATGCCCAGGAGGCCATTAAGAGCGCCTGGGGCGTGGATGCGTCCGGCCTCGGGATTCTGTAAGGAGGGTAGGAGCATGAAGAAGAACAGAACAGCCTTACGTGCGGCGGCAGTTTTTACATTAGCATTGGCTTCCCTTACAGCGGCCCTGTCATTTTCCACCACTGCCCTGGCGGAGGACCGGCAGGGGGCGTCAGGCTGGCAGGTGGCCTTTGACGGCAGGCAGATGGAGAGCAATTTTACCACCGCCAATATCGGCGATGAGGTCAATGCCATGCAGCCGGGGGATTCGGTGGAGCTGACCATTACCTTGAAAAACGATTTTGACGGCCAGGCGGACTGGTATATGAAAAATGAGGTCTTAAGCAGCCTGGAGGATTCCGGGGATGCGGCAGGCGGCGCTTACGATTACCTTCTGACCTACACGGATCATAGCGGGGAGACCACCACCCTT
>CATJBQ010000243.1 GCA_949738465.1 uncultured Lachnospiraceae bacterium | reverse complement strand
TGTATAATTTCTCCAGTACATGTTTCATCCCCTGCTTTGCCGCCTCAAAGGTCGCCCCCTTAATATTGGCAAAGCTTCGCAGAATCAAGGAGGAGGGGGTCTATTTTAATTCCCATATCGACGGGCGCAGGATTTTTATGGGGCCGGAGCAGAGCATGCAGATCCAGTCCAACCTGGCTTCCACCATCGCCATGGCCTTTGACGAATGTCCCTCCAGTGTGGCGGACCGCGCTTATGTGGAGGCTTCGGTGGCCCGTACCACCCGCTGGCTGGTGCGCTGCAAGGAGGAGATGGCACGGCTGAATGGCCTTGAGGATACCATCAACCGGGAGCAGCTTCTGTTTGGGATCAACCAGGGCGCTGTTTTTGCGGATATCCGCGTGGATCATGCCCGGCGGATTGCGGAGCTGGACCTTCCCGGCTATGCCATCGGCGGGCTGGCGGTGGGGGAGACCCATGAAGAAATGTACGATATTCTGGATCATGTGGTGCCTCATCTTCCGCTGGAGAAGCCCACCTATCTGATGGGGGTGGGGACGCCGGCCAATATTTTAGAGGGCGTGGAGCGTGGAGTGGACTTTTTCGACTGCGTGTACCCCAGCCGCAACGGCCGCCACGGGCATCTCTACACCAACCAGGGGAAGATCAACCTGTTTAACCAGAAGTATGCCAAGGACATGCGTCCCATTGAGGAAGGGTGCCAATGTCCGGCCTGCAGGACCTACAGCAGGGCTTACATCCGGCATTTGTTAAAGGCGAAGGAGATGCTGGGGATGCGGCTTTGCGTGCTCCATAACCTGTATTTTTATAACACCATGATGGCGGAGATCCGGAAAGCCCTGGATGAAGGCTGCTTTGCTTCTTATAAGGAAGAAAAATTATATGGGATGGGACAGCTTGGAAAAAAGGACTGAGATGCCAAAAAAGGAGATTGCATATGAAGCTGATTATGTGTGAATGCTGCGGTTCCAATCAATTGCAGAGCCATGGGGGCAATTCCCTGATCTGCAGCTTTTGCGGAAGCATTTACCGGATCGATGAAAACGAAAGGATCCTGAGCAAGGAAATGACGGATGCCAGGATCATGGCGCTGTTTGTGGAGGCGGAGAAGCACCGGCAGGCAAAAGAATACGGCGAGGAGATACAGGTTCTGGCGAAGGCTCTGGAACTGGACGAAAACAATGCCAATGTTCTGGTGAAGCTTGGCAGGGCTTACCGGGTGTTGAATTTCCCGGGAAAGGCTTTGGAATATTATGAGAGAGCCCAAAGCATCGATCCGGATTTCCCCCAGGTATATTCCAATACCGGCGCCGTCTACCTGGTGCAGAAGGATTACGAGAGGGCGGCAGAATGCTATGAAAAAGCGCTTTCCCTGATTTCAGCGGCCGATGTGGATTACCCGACGGTTCTGGCAAATTACGCCATTGTTCTGGCCCGGACCGGTGAAAAAAGAAAAGCGGCAAAATTTATGAACAAGGCGGAAAAGCTGGGTTACCAGAACGGTGCGGCAGCCAGGAAAATGGCCGGGCTGGGCACGTTCAGCAGGCTCTTTGGCGTGTGATATCTAAATATTTCCTAAATTTTCATAAAATACTTGCCCATTTCCGGGGTTTTGTGTAGAATGGTATTTGTGTACATGTATCGAGCACAGAACTATAAGATATTTTAGGAGGAATCAGCAATGTCAATTTTGGCAGCAAGCACAGCCGGTACCTGGGGTGGAATGATCATTTGGCTGGTGATCATCTTCGTATTTTTCTATTTCTTTATGATCCGTCCGCAGCAGAAGGAGACCAAGAAGAAGAACGCCATGATGTCTTCTCTTGCCAATGGTGATACGGTACTTACCACCAGCGGGTTTTACGGGACGGTCATCGACATCACGGACGACACCATTATTGTAGAATTTGGGAGCAATAAGAACTGCCGTATTCCCATGCAGAAATCCGCCATTGCCATGGTGGAGAAGCCGGAGGAAGCGGAATAGAAGGAGAGGATACGCTGGATTCGGTGGATGTGACCGGATGCAGCGTATTTTATATGCACAGGCCCGTGCAGAAGAAATATGTCGCTGAGGCGACGCACGGGCTGCGCGGCGAGTAGGAGAAGAAATCTCCACTATTTGATTGATAGAGAAGAGTTGTATCAGATTTCGTAATTCTATAGTTGAAATCTCGGGGCAAATATACTATCATATAAATATTAGCCTGTGTGACACACAGATGTATTTGTGTGAAGGACAGTCGAGACAGAAAAAGAGAGGATGAATGACAGATGGAATATAGAATTGGCGTGATTCCCGGCGACGGGATCGGACCGGAGATTGTGGCGGAGGCCAGGAGCGTGCTGGACTGTGTGGCCCAGGTTTTCGGCCATCAGTTTCAATATGAGGAGATTTTGCTGGGCGGGGCGTCCATCGACGCCTGCGGCGTGCCGCTGACGGATGAGGCCATCGCGCAGGCCAAGGCTTCGGACGCGGTGCTGATGGGTTCCATTGGCGGCAACACCACCACCTCCCCCTGGTATCAGCTTCCGCCGGACAGACGGCCGGAGGCGGGGCTTTTGAAGATCCGCAAAGCCTTGAATCTGTTTGCCAATGTGCGCCCGGCGTATCTCTACGAGGAGCTTAAGGGCGCCTGTCCAATTAAGGACGAACTGATCGGCGAGGGCTTTGACATGGTCATTATGCGGGAGCTGACCGGAGGGCTTTATTTTGGGGAACGGGGGACCGAGGAGATCGACGGGATTCTTGTGGCCCATGATTCCCTTACATACAATGAGCAGGAGATCCGCCGGGTCGCCGTCAAGGGCTTTGACATCGCCAGGAAACGGCGGAAGAAGGTCACCAGTGTGGATAAGGCCAATGTGCTGGATTCCTCCCGCCTCTGGCGCAAGGTGGTAGAGGAGGTGGCGAAGGACTACCCGGACGTGAGCTATGAGCATATGCTGGTGGACAACTGCGCCATGCAGCTGGTGCGGGATCCGGGACAGTTTGACGTGATCCTAACCGAAAATATGTTCGGGGACATTTTGTCCGATGAGGCCAGTATGGTCACCGGCTCCATCGGGATGCTGTCCTCCGCCAGCCTCAATGATACAAAGTTCGGGCTTTATGAGCCCAGCCACGGGTCCGCGCCGGACATTGCGGGACAGGATATCGCCAATCCCATTGCGACGATTCTAAGCGCGGCTATGCTGCTCCGTTACTCCTTTGATTTAGACCGGGAGGCGGATGCGGTGGAAACGGCGGTGAAGCAGGTGCTTGCAGAAGGCTGGCGCACGGCGGACATTTATTCTGAGGGAACAAAAAAGGTGGGCTGCAAGGAAATGGGAGCGCTGATCTGTGAGCGGATCCGCAAGTAAAACGGGATCGGATGCCGATCTGGAAATGAGAATGGAAATAACGATTAAGATAGCGAAGGGAGAATTGATTTTATGAGAAGCGATAACGTGACAAAGGGAATGCAGCAGGCGCCCCACAGAAGCCTGTTTAACGCGCTGGGCTATACAAGGGAGGAATTGGATAAGCCGCTGATTGGTATCGTCAGCTCCCACAATGAGATCGTGCCGGGCCATATGAACCTGGATAAGATCGTGGAAGCCGTGAAAATGGGTGTGGCCATGGCGGGGGGAACCCCCATCGTGTTCCCGGCCATCGCCGTCTGCGACGGAATTGCCATGGGCCATACCGGGATGAAATATTCTCTGGTGACCCGGGATCTGATTTGCGATTCCACCGAATGTATGGCTCTGGCCCATCAGTTTGACGCACTGGTGATGGTGCCCAACTGTGACAAAAATGTGCCGGGCCTTCTGATGGCGGCGGCCAGATTGAATATTCCCACTATTTTTGTCAGCGGCGGTCCTATGCTGGCCGGCCATGTGAAGGGCCAGAAGCGCAGCCTTTCCTCCATGTTTGAGGCGGTGGGCTCCTATGCGGCAGGCGCCATGAGCGCCGAGGATGTGGAGGAATTTGAAAATAAGGTGTGCCCCACCTGCGGTTCCTGCTCCGGCATGTACACGGCCAATTCCATGAACTGTCTGACCGAGGCCATCGGCATGGGCTTAAAAGGCAACGGGACCATTCCGGCGGTTTATTCGGAGCGGATCAAGCTGGCGAAGCATGCCGGCATGAAGATTATGGAGCTTCTGGAAAAAGACATTAAGCCCAGGGATATCATGAACGAGAAGGCATTCTTAAATGCCCTGGCTGTGGATATGGCCTTAGGCTGCTCCACCAATTCCATGCTGCATCTGCCGGCCATCGCCCATGAGGCCGGGGTGGAGCTGAATCTGGATATTGCCAACGAGATCAGCGCCAGGACGCCGAACCTGTGCCATCTGGCGCCTGCCGGTCCCACCTATATGGAAGATTTGAACGAGGCAGGCGGCGTGTATGCCGTGATGAACGAGCTGGATAAGAAGGGGCTTTTGTATACGGATCTGATTACGGCCACCGGCAGGACCGTTAAGGAAAATATTGCCGGCTGTGAGAACAAGAATCCGGAGGTGATCCGGCCCGTCGACAATCCCTATAGTGAGACCGGCGGCATTGCCGTCTTAAAGGGTAATCTGGCGCCGGATTCCGGCGTGGTGAAGCGTTCGGCCGTCGCTCCCGAGATGCTGGTGCATGAAGGCCCGGCCCGGGTCTTTGACTGCGAGGAGGACGCCATCGACGCCATCAAGGGCGGTAAGATTGTGGCCGGGGATGTGGTGGTGATCCGCTACGAGGGCCCCAAGGGCGGCCCCGGTATGCGGGAAATGTTAAATCCCACCTCTGCCATTGCCGGAATGGGACTGGGCGCTTCCGTGGCGCTGATTACAGACGGGCGTTTTTCCGGCGCAAGCCGCGGAGCCTCCATCGGCCATGTGTCGCCGGAGGCGGCAGTAGGCGGCCCCATCGCGCTGGTGGAAGAGGGAGATATCATTGCGATCAATATCCCCGAAAATACGTTGGATATGAAGGTTTCCCAGGAGGAGCTGGAAGCGAGAAGGGCCAGATGGCAGCCCAGGGAGCCGAAGATTACCAGCGGGTATCTGGCACGGTATGCCAACCTGGTGACCTCCGGTAACACCGGCGCTATTTTGAAGAACCACTTATAAAGAAGAGAGGGAGTAAAGATGCAGTTGACAGGAGCGGAAATCGTAATCGAATGTTTGAAGGAGCAGGGCGTGGATACGGTGTTTGGCTATCCCGGCGGGCAGATTTTGAATGTATATGATGCGTTGTATCAGCATAGCAAGGAAATCAAACATGTGCTGACCTCCCATGAGCAGGGGGCTTCCCATGCGGCGGACGGCTATGCCCGCTCCACCGGCAGGGTGGGGGTGTGCTTTGCCACCTCGGGACCTGGAGCCACCAACCTGGTAACGGGGATTGCCACGGCTTACATGGACTCGGTGCCCATGGTGGCCATTACCTGTAACGTGGGCGTAAGCCTGCTGGGCAAGGACAGCTTCCAGGAGATCGATATCGCGGGTATCACCACCCCCATCACCAAGCATAATTTTATCGTGAAGGATGTGGAGAAGCTGGCGGACACCATCCGAAGAGCCTTCCGGATTGCCCAGACCGGCCGGCCGGGGCCGGTGCTTGTGGATATTCCCAAGGATGTGACGGCCAACCAGGCGGAGTATCATCTTAAGGAACCGGAGGCCATCGCAAAGGATGTGAAGCATATTACCCGGGAGGAGCTGGATAATGCCCTCTGCTTGATCGAGCAGTCCAAAAAGCCCTTTGTGTTTGTGGGGGGCGGGGCTGTGATCTCGGAGGCCAGCCGGGAGCTTCTGGAATTTGTGGAAAAGGTCGATGCGCCGGTCTGCGATACCCTGATGGGAAAGGGCGCCTTTGACGGAAACAGTCCCCGCTATACCGGTATGCTGGGGATGCATGGCACCAAGACCTCCAATCTGGGCGTCAGTGAGTGCGACCTGCTGATTGCCGTGGGAACCCGTTTTTCGGACCGCGTCATTGGCAATGCCAGCCGGTTTGCCAGCCAGGCCAGGATTTTACAGTTTGACATCGATCCGGTGGAGGTCAATAAAAATATCATTGTGGATGCCAGCATCATCGGAGATGTGAAGGAGATCTTAAAGCGGCTGAACCAGCAGCTTCATCAGCAGGAGCATAAGGAGTGGATGGCTCATATGATGGAATATAAGGAGAGATATCCCCTTACGTATCATAAGGAGAGCTTCTGCGGGCCGTATATTATGGAGGAGATCTACCGCCAGACCAGGGGCGACGCCCTTATCGTGACCGAGGTGGGGCAGCATCAGATGTGGGCGGCCCAGTATTACCGGTATAAAGCCCCCCGGACGCTGATTACCTCCGGCGGTCTTGGAACTATGGGCTATGGCCTGGGCGCGGCCATCGGCGCCCAGATGGCGAATCCGGACAGACAGGTGGTCAACATTGCCGGAGACGGATGCTTCCGGATGAATATGAACGAGATTGCCACGGCGTCCCGCCAGAAGCTGCCGCTGATTGAGGTGGTGGTGAATAACCATGTGCTGGGCATGGTGCGCCAGTGGCAGACGCTGTTTTATGAGAAGCATTATTCCGCGACGATTTTAGACGACGGCGTGGATTTTGTGAAGCTGGCAGAGGCCATGGGAGCGGAAGGATATCGGGTTACCACACAGCAGGAATTTTCGGAAGCCTTTGCCAGGGCCCTTTTAAGCAAAAAGCCGGTGCTAATCGACTGCATTGTGGACCAGGACGATAAGGTGTGGCCCATGGTGGCGCCGGGAGCGGCCATCAGCGAGGTATTTTCCGAAGAAGATGTGGAAAACAGTTGACATATCGCTTCACTGTGTTAAAATAGTGAAGTATTGTTAAAAATATAACGAGCGTATGAGACAGAAAAAGAGGGAATACCCTCCGGGTAGGATCCCTCATGTCCCCAGGACAAAAAGGAGGAGAACATGAGCAGAGTTTATAATTTTTCGGCGGGACCGGCGGTGCTTCCGGTGGAGGTTTTGAAGGAAGCGGCAGAGGAGATGCTGGACTACCGGGGATGCGGGATGTCGGTGATGGAGATGAGCCATCGCTCGAAGGCATATGATACGATTATCAAGGAGGCGGAGGCGGACCTGCGGGAACTGATGGAGATTCCCGACAACTATAAGGTGCTGTTTCTGCAGGGCGGGGCGTCCCAGCAGTTTGCGGCGATCCCCATGAACCTGATGCAAAGCGGCGTGGCGGATTACATTGTCACCGGCCAGTGGGCCAAGAAGGCGTACCAGGAGGCGCAGATTTACGGCAAGGCCAACAAGATTGCCTCCTCGGAGGACGAAACCTTTTCCTATATTCCGGATTGCTCCGCCCTGCCGGTTTCGCCGGATGCGGATTATGTATAC
>CATJBQ010000242.1 GCA_949738465.1 uncultured Lachnospiraceae bacterium | reverse complement strand
TTGCAATTACCTCTACCAGCTCTTTCATCGCGTCACCTCACGTATCCTACTTTTCGATACCGGCTAATTTGAAAATCTTTCCTACCATTTCTGTGGGCTGGGCGCCATTCGCCAGCCACTTCCTGGCCAGCTCCTCATTTACGTGGAATTCGCTGGGATCCTTGGTGGGATCATAGGTTCCGATCTCCTCGATAAACCTGCCATCTCTGGGGGAGCGGGAATCAGCAACAACGATTCTATAGAAAGGAGCTTTCTTCTGTCCCATTCTCTTCAATCTGATCTTTACCATTACATTTCACCTCCTCGTGATATCTTGTTCTATAAATAACCTGCAAATGCAGCTTATTCTCTCTTGCAAAAAAACATATGTTCTTGTCATGGGGTTCCCGGAAATCAGAAAGGCATCTTGAATCTGCCAAACATTCCCTTTCCACCCCGCTTGCCCATCAGGCCGGGCATCTGCTTCATCAGCTTCCTGGACTGCTCAAACTGCTTCCCCAGCCGGTTGACCTCACTGATATCCACCCCGGCGCCGGCAGCAATCCTGCGCTTACGGCTGGGATTCAGGATCCCGGGGTTGGCCCGCTCCCCGGGCGTCATGGAGTAGATAATCCCTTCAATCCGGGCCATCTTCTTCTCATCCATGGCATTCTCAAGCTCCGCAAGCTGTCCGCCGCCCATTCCGGGCATCATGGAAAGCACGCTGGCAAGGCCGCCCATCTTCTTCATCTGATTCATGGATTCCAGATAATCGTCAAAGCCGAACTCCGCCTTGCGCATCTTCTGTTCCAAAGCCCTGGCCTTGTCCTCGTCCATCTCCTCCTGGGCCTTCTCGATCAGGGTGAGCACATCGCCCATCCCAAGGATCCGGGAGGCCATCCGGTCCGGATAAAACTGCTCTAAGTCCGACAGCTTCTCTCCCATACCTGCATATAAAATCGGCTTGCCGGTCACCGCCCGGATGGAAAGGGCCGCGCCGCCTCTGGTATCGCCGTCCAGCTTCGTCAGAATCACGCCGTCGATGCCCACCTTATCGTTGAACATGGTGGCTACATTCACCGCATCCTGCCCGGTCATGGCATCCACCACCAGAACGGTCTGGGCCACATCCACCTGGGCCTTGATCTCCAAAAGCTCGTTCATCATCTCTTCATCGATATGGAGCCGTCCTGCCGTATCGATCAGCACCACCCGGTTGCCATTCTTCGCCGCATGCTCTAAGGCCGCCCTGGCAATGTTCACCGGCTTGTGGCCGGTTCCCATGGCAAACACCTCCACGCCCTGCTTCTCACCGTTGATCTTAAGCTGGTCCACGGCTGCCGGACGATAGATATCGCAGGCCACAAGCAGGGGATTCTTCCCCTTAAGTTTCAGCTTTCCTGCCAGCTTGGCCACCGTGGTGGTCTTACCGGCGCCCTGCAGCCCGGCCATCATAATCACGGTAATCTCCTGTCCCGGCCGCATGGCAAGCTCCGTGGTCTTAGAGCCCATCAGGTTCACCATCTCTTCGTTGACGATCTTAATGACCATCTGGCCCGGATTCAGGCCGGTCATCACATCCTGGCCCACGGCACGCTCCTGTACCGTCTTGATGAAATTCTTCACCACCTTGAAGTTGACATCCGCCTCGAGAAGCGCCATCTTGACTTCCCTAAGGGCCGCCTTCACATCTGCTTCCGTCAGCAGTCCCTTGCTCCGGAGAGACTTGAATACATTCTGGAGTTTTTCTGATAAACTGTCAAATGCCATATAAATACTCCTTTAACTGGTCCTTCAGGCAGCGGTCCGCACTATAATTCCTCCAGGATATCGCCTGCCAGCCGGCGGATCCGGCGGCGTGCCTCCGCCTGGGGCAATGTTTCCCGGAACTCTGCTTCTTCCTCCCGGGTCAGACTGTAGATCTCGCCGATCTTGGCCTTAATGTTCATAAAACGCTCCAGCAGATGCAGCTTCTCCTCATACCCCTTCAGTATCCTGTCGCAGCGCCTTACCAGATCGTGAACTCCCTGGCGGCTGATCCCCTGCTCCTGGGCAATCTCCACAAGCGACAGATCCTCCAGCACAAAGGCTTCATAGATATTCCGCTGATGTTCCGTGAGAAGCTCCCCGTAGAAATCGTACAGGTAGGTCTGAAGCACTTTCCTTTCCATATCGAATCACCTTGGATATCATACTATAAGAAATAGCGGGTGTCAAGTATTTTTTCTTTACGAACTTTTGTTCTTCCTTAATTGTCCAGAAAAGTGATGGACACGTCCTTTTTCAAGGCCAGTTGGCCTTCCGCCTCCACACATTTCAAGATCCCGTTGATCACCGGACAGGCTGCATGCACCGGAAAATGCTCCTGGGCATATTCGTAAAATTCGCCGGTTCCCGGCTTGGCTAAGCACAGGCCGATGGGATCAAAGGTATCTCCCAGCTCCTCCATCATCTTCTTGACGGACTCGCAGCCGGAGGATACTTTCAATACTACTTCCTCGTCCTCGTTGGTATCTGCCGTTACAATGGTGGTAAATCCACAAACTCCAGGTTCGATCTTTACTTTTGTCATCTTCTTATCTCCTTGTCCTTTTTATGAAAAGCTCCGCCTGACAGCTCCGCTCCTTCGGGAAACCCAAACTACGCTTTCCTTCATTATACCATCTGCTTTTTTAAAAGCAAGGGATTTCATTTGACAAACTCCTCTAAAGTAAACATTGACATGCAAAACCCGCCAAATACAAGGCTTAGAATCCTCCGCCTCCACGTAACCCGCCTGTTCCTTGTTCAACTTTCACAAACTTTGGAAATTTTCCACTTTTCTCCCAAAAACGGTTGTATTTCCACCTGGCCAAGGTACGTTGAGAAAAACAGCCGGCTGAAATAGCCGGCTGATTCTGCTTCATCCTTGATCCAAATGGGAGTTCTCTAAAAGGTGTACGAACTGGCGTTCACCACCTGGACACCGCTCTGCTCCTGTGGCCCATCAGCCGCATCTTCCCCCGTACACACCTTTGCCACATCCTCTGATACCAGCTCCACAGCTCCCCGCTGGGCCTCGCTGCAGGACACTACGGCACAGTCACAGATCGACAGCCTGGTCTCAATCTGCTCTGTGGTCACATCCGGCGCGATCTCCAGCTTCGCCACATCGGATACAGTAACCGGCCCGCTGTACTTTTCAAGAAAATCTCTGGTCACCTGGAAAAACACCTTATTACGGATACAGGTTCCCCGCAGGATCTTCAGCTCCCGATACTGCATTCCATCGCCCTTTTCGGCAAACACATCCATCAGTTCCTCCCGCAGGCAGAGCTCGCCGTTCACCGTCAGTTTTTCAAGCTGCCTGATCGCCTCCGCGTCCTCCAGCGTCACATCACCGTCCACATAAAGCCGGGATCCGTATTTTTTCAGGCTGTCTGCTGTTAAGGTCAGATCGTCATTCACAAAACGCATTCCGGCATCCATTACCGTAACCTCCGTGGTATCCTCCAAAAGCGGAAGCACCTTAGAAAGAATCGTCTCTGTCACCAGGGCCTTTGGCACAATAAAATGCACGCCAATCTCCGCCAGTTTTTCATACTCCAGGGATTCGTCGGTAAAAATCACCTTCCCCGGCACAAAGTAATCCTGTTTTTTTGCCCGCAGCGCAAAGACACGGTCCGGCACAAAACGGTTCTTCAGTATCACCGCGCCGTCCGGATAAGAATTGGTCTGGCCGTTCACCTTCATTTGCGGAAGGGCGGTCAGCAGGCTCCGCGGGCAGAACACCTGGCCGTTCACCTGCATCCCGGCATACTGCCCCAAAACTGCTTCCGTTCCGGCCTCAATGACCACCTGGCCGTTCACCTGCAGATAAAGACGCCGCTGGGGCACGCGGTCCCCGGCCTTGATGTGGTAGACACCGTTTTGCTGGACGAACTCCAGTTCTTTTTCCACCGTGAGCACCTCCGCGCAATCCAGCTTCACCTCATACTCCGCCAGCATTGCCTGGACTTCGGGTGTCACCAGGATAAAAGCCGCGTTAACTTCAACAGACCGGTAGGCCTCCAGAATCTCCCGGGTAATGTTCCTCATATCACAGGTTGCCGTATTGACTACAAATGCATTTTTTTTCATCCTTCTTCTCCTTCCTTTCCAATGATGCCGGGGACAGATCAGACTTTGCAAAATCTGCTCCCAACCGCTTACAGTTCCGCTTTCAAAATCTTACGCATCAGGGATAGCCGGGTTCTGACATTGTCCGGTTTCATACTAAAAATCTCTGCGATCTCCGTGGCATTGTAGCCGGCACAATAGCGAAGCTTGTAAATCGCCCGGTCACGCTCAGACAATACCGAAAGAATCTGCCGGACCTCAATACCGGAAAAATCCTGGAAAAAGCCTTCCTCCGCCGCTAATTCGGGCTGCCGTACGCTGTGCCGCCAGGAATCGATCAGGGCATGGCGTGCGGTGCGAAAAAGCCATCCCCGCCGCTGGCTGTCCAAAAGCCCCTCCAGCGCGTCCACATGCTCCAGGGCTTTTAAGAACGTCTCCTGGGCAATATCCTCCGCCTGGGCCGGATCCTGGGTGCGGTTCCTCAAAAAACTCTGCAGTTCCTTATAATGAGCCGCATACAATTCCTCGATCATGATTTTCCTCTTTTCCTTTTTTCGAAAAAATCCCCGGTTTCCTTAAAGACGGATCTGCCTTAGCCTCATCTCTTTTCCTCTGCTGCCAGATCACGGCGGCCTTGCGGTCATACTCCCTCATTTTTTCCGAAGCGATCAGCTCCTGTGTCAGATTTCCCATCGAATCATCCTTTCCATCTGCGTTGTTTTTCTGCTTTCACAAAGGATAACGATTGGGGAAGCCAAAGTGTGAATATTTTTTTTAAACAATTCTTTTTTTCTTCCAGCCGCCCTGAAGATAACGGGACAGGGCGATTATAAGCCCGATGGCCCAGCCGATGGGATTGGCCCACATAATAATCATGCCCGCCGTTATCGTGGCCAGGGAATAGGTCAGAATCACCCGGACCGCCAGGTTGGCCAGGCTGCTGGCCAGAAACCATCCCATGTCCGCCGCTCCCCGCAAAATCCCGTTGCTGACGTTCATAGCCCCCATCACAAAATAAAACAGCGATACACGGCTTAAATACTTCGCCCCGATGGCAATGGCCTCCGCGCCGGTTTCGGAATCCATGAACAGGCCCACAAAGGCTTCCCCGCAAAAATGAAAGATCACGGCGATCAAAAGCCCAAAGCCCGCCCCCAGCATCAGGCAGATCCGGTACCCCATCCCCACCCGCTCCGGCTTTCTGGCTCCCATATTCTGGGCCACATAGGTGGACATGGCATTCCCCACCGCCACCATAGGCACAATGGCAATGCCGTCGATCTTGATGGCCGCCGTGTAGCCTGCCAGGAAGGTGGCGCCAAAACGGTTGACCACCGACTGGATCAGCAGCATTCCCACCGATACGATGGACTGCTGGACAATGGTGGGAATCGCAACCTTTACCATATTTCCAAGAACGGTCCAGTCAAATTTTTCGTAAGCCCCGGTTTCCATCCGGTGAAGCTTCGCCATCAGAAAACAGAAGGACAACGCCGCCGACACCCCCTGGGCAATCAGGGTCGCCCAGGCCACACCGGCCACTCCCATCCGGAATTCCACCACAAACAACAGATCCAGCCCGATATTCAGCAGGGAAGAAAAAACCAGAAACAGCAGCGGCTTCACCGAATCTCCCAGCGCATTGAAAATGGATGAAAAAATATTGTACAGGAACAGAAAAATAAATCCGTAAAAATAAATGCCAAGGTACACCGCAGCATCCTCAAAAACCTCCGGCGGCGTCCCCATCAGACGCAGGATTCCCCGGTTGATGATCAGCCCCAGAACGCTTAGCGCCGCACTGAACACCAGTACGGAAATCAGAGCCGTGGAAATGGCTGTCTTCATTTTGGAAAGCTGCCCCGCCCCATAGAGCTGGGAAATCACCACCGAAAATCCGATTCCGGTTCCGATGGCCACCATTACAAACAACATCGTAATCGTGGTGGACGCTCCCACGGCCGCCAGGGCATCCGGCCCCACCACATTTCCCACCACGATAGAGTCAATGATATTATAAAATTGCTGAAACAGGTTTCCCACAATCATGGGAACCGCAAACAACACCAGCGGCCTGACCGGGTTCCCGATGGTCATGCCGGCTCTTTTATCCTTTTCCATAGGTTTCCTTTCTTCCTGCTATCATACGCAACAACAAAGGATTTTAAGTGCGGCCCCACCCTTAAAATCCTTGTTCGCGTTTCTTATGATGATGTTGTAGTCGAGCAGCTCATCTTATTATACGGAAATCTCGGCCTCCACTCCCAGAAGCTCCTGATTCGCCTCCAGAACCGGCTGTATCACCTGTGCCAGGAACCGCTCCACCTGCTCTCTGGAGCGCCCCACATACCGGGCGGGATCCATAGTCTCCTGAAGCTCCTCCAGGGACATATGAAAGGCCGGATCCGCTGCGATCAGCTCCAGCAGATTGTTGTCCAGGCCCTTCTCCTTCACATTGGCCCCGGCAATCATGGACAGCTCCCGGATCCGCTCATGAAGCTCCTGGCGGTTACCGCCGGCCTTCACCGCATCCATCATGATATTTTCCGTCGCCATAAAGGGCAGCTCACTCATCAGACGCTTCTCGATAACCTTGGGGTAAACTTTCAGGCCGTCGGTGACA
Source organism: uncultured Lachnospiraceae bacterium (assembly GCA_949738465.1). GTDB lineage: Bacteria > Bacillota > Clostridia > Lachnospirales > Lachnospiraceae > 14-2. The sequence goes on along the minus strand of CATJBQ010000242.1, from coordinate 388 downwards.
TTCAGGCACAGGTCCAGAATCCCGTCCACCGCCAGAAAAGCCTCCGGAATGGAAAGCCGCTTGTTGGCAGAATCATCCAGCGTCCGCTCAAACCACTGGGTGGCAGAGGTAATGGCCGGATTCAAGGCATCCACCATCACATAGCGGGCCAGCGAAGCGATCCGCTCGGAACGCATGGGATTGCGCTTGTAGGCCATGGCCGAGGAACCGATCTGGTTCTTCTCAAAAGGCTCCTCCACTTCCTTCAGATGCTGCAGTAAGCGGATATCGTTGGACATCTTATGGGCCGAAGAAGCAATCCCCGCAAGCACATTGGCCACCCGGGTATCCACCTTCCGGGAATAGGTCTGGCCAGACACCGGATAACACTCCGAAAAGCCCATCTTTT
>CATJBQ010000241.1 GCA_949738465.1 uncultured Lachnospiraceae bacterium | reverse complement strand
AGATGGTGGTTCAACAGATGGCTCAGTTGATCTCTTGAAGGAATATGAAGCGAAATATAAATCCGCAGGCAAGGAACTGATTTGGGTATCGGAAAAAGACAATGGTATAGCAGATGGCGTAAATAAGGCAACAGCGATGTCCAGCGGGAATGTGATTATGTTTATGGTTGATGTGCTGGCATCTCCTCATGTAATAACTGAAATAATGGAATACTTTGAAAAGCGAAGTATCGACTACCTATTTGGCGGGTTAATTTATCAACAGAATGGAAAAATCATTCGTCAATGGAGCGGAAAACCTGGTAACTGGCGCTTTGGATTCATGATGGCAACTCCAACGCTATGTTATACACGAGCTACTTGGGAAAAGCATGGCCCTTATTCGGAAAAATATGTTTCTCCTACTGGACAAGATGTGAGCGATTATGACTTTCAGCTTAAGCTCATGAGAGATACGTCATTAAAATTTCGATCTATAAATGAGCCACTGGTTATTTACTATGCCGGAGGTTCGAGTAATAGTAATTTCCATTACCGCTTGGCTTGTATTAAAGAGTGTCAGAAAGCTCTCAAAGATAATCATGTTCCTTTTCCATTGTTTACAAATTTATGTAAAACAGCAATTGCCCTATTTGCATATACTTTCGCGTCCCATAAAAAGATTGAATTGGAAGATTGGATGAGGTGAGGGCCTACCTATGAACAAACACTCAAAAATCTACGTCACCGGCCACAGCGGTATGCTCGGATCCGCGATGCTGAAGCATCTGCGAAGTCAAGGTTATACCAATATTATCACCCGAACACATTCCGAACTGGATCTCACGCGGCAGGCGGATGTGGAAGCCTTCTTCGAACAGGAACGCCCCGAATACATATTCCATATCGCGGCCAAGACAGGCGGCGTTATGCTGAACAAGCAGTACCCGCTTGATTATTTGAGCGAGGGCACCTTAATCGCATTGAATGTCCTGAACGCCGCGTACAAATATGAGGCCAAAGGCGTTGTATATGTCTCCAGCGCAAATATCTATCCAGAAGATGCTCCGCAGCCGATGGGAGAAGACCTGTTCATGAGCGGGAGGCTGCCGCTTTTTTGGGGGGGATATGCGCTCGCAAAAACGGTTGGCGTCAAGTTCTGCGAATGCGCCGCCAGGCAGTCCGGCAGGCATTTTGTCGCAGCGGTTTTACCAGCTGTTTACGGATTAAACGATCATGGGTCAACTGTTATGCCCATGCTCTTGGATAAATTTGCGGACGGGGTTCTCAATGATAAACCGGATGTGACCATCTGGGGGACAGGAAACGTTCGGAGAGAATTTATTTATTCGGAAGATGTAGCCGAGGCACTCGTATTTCTAATGGAGCATGGGAAATCCGGAGAGCATTACAACGTGGGTTCCGGAGAGGAACATACAATTAAGGAATTAGCGGAAATACTGCGTGAAGTGAGCGACTTTCAAGGAGAATTGGTATTTGATACATCCAAACCCGAAAGCGCAGGACGCCAATTTTTGGATAGCCAAAAATTGTATCAATTAGGATGGAAGCCGAAAGTTTCTTTTCGGGACGGTGTGAAATCGGTTTATCAGGAGCATTTGGAGTGGGAAAAGGAGAAGGAAAATGAATCTAATTGTAAATGAAACCTCGTTGAAGGGCGTGAAATATCTAACGACCGATCGGTTTGAAGATCTGCGAGGGGAATACGGCGGAGTCTATGATGAGGAATTGTATTTTCAAAATGGCCTGACGAAAAAATTCGTTGCGGATCAGGTATCTTTCAGCTATCGCAACGTGCTTCGCGGATTGCATGGGGATACAAAGACAACCAAATTAGTTCAATGCCTTCATGGAACCGTGTATTCGGTAGTAGCGGACTGCAATCCGGAATCGCCTGACTTCGGGAAGTGGCAGGCATTCATTTTGTCCGATAAAAATCATAAGCAGTTATGGGTTCCGCCGATGTATGGACTTGGATACTATGCTCAAACGGAGACGATAGTCTTTACATATAAACTATCTCATTCTCTCGTCCCGCCGGAAGAACAGTTTACCTACCGTTGGGATGATCCACTTTTTCAGATTCACTGGCCGTCTAATTCCCCGATCTTATCGTTACGGGACAAATCTGCCTCTTTCCTTTCTAAAAATAATTAAAACATATTTTGCTGCTATTCTACATGGATTTAGAAGGTGATACCATCATTAAACTTTTGCATCCTGATTTCATTTTTCAGGACGATCGGGGACTGATTTGCCAGCTTGTCAGCAAGGGGTGGAATCAGGTTAACGTTGTCGTTACAAAGGCCGGATCTCAACGGGGAAGAATGCATTATCATACGCAAAACGTAGAGGCGTTTTATATTATTCAAGGCAAGATCGATTATAAGTGTACGTCTGTTCAAACCGGGGAAACTGCGCGTCGGATTTTTTCGGCAGGAGATTTTTGGTGCGTAGAGCCCTTCGTAGGTCATGATTTTCAATTCTTAGAGGATACAATCCATATTTCCATGTACGATTTTGGCGTAGATCTTCCGGATGGTACAAGAGATATTATCGAAACAGATACAAAGTCAAATAAGATTTAGAGGAGAACAGCAATGCCCACAAAAGCCCTCATCACAGGAATCACGGGGATGGTTGGTTCGCATCTGGCGGACTACCTGCTGGCCCAGACCGATTGGGATGTCTACGGGGTCTGCCGGTGGCGGAGCCCCATCGACAATGTCCAGCATCTCTTTGAGCGCGCCAACCGTAAGGATCGCGTCTTCTTCCGGTACGCGGATCTGAACGATCTGGTGTCCCTGCTGACCGTAATTAAGGAAGTCCAGCCGGACTATGTGTTCCATCTGGCCGCCCAGAGCTATCCCAAAACCAGCTTCGACGCTCCCATCGACACCCTGCACACCAACATCATCGGCACCTGTAACCTGTTGGAGGCCCTGCGTCTGGCGGACAGCCATGCCGTAATCCATGTCTGCGCTTCCTCAGAGGTGTTCGGCAAAATCCCGCCGGAGCAGAAGCCGGAGGAGGGCATCCACGAGGACTGCCCCTTCCATCCGGCGTCCCCCTACGCCATCTCCAAAATCGGGACCGATCTGGTTGGCCGCTACTACGCGGAAGCCTTTGGAATGACGGTGATGACCACCCGGATGTTCACCCATACCGGCCCGCGCCGGGGGGATGTGTTCCATGAATCCACCTTCGCCAAGCAGATTGCCATGATTGAGGAAGGGCTGATTCCTCCTGTGGTGAAGGTGGGGAATCTGGACTCCCTGCGCACCTACGCAGATGTGCGGGACGCGGTCCGGGCCTACTATATGCTGGTAACCGTCAACCCGATCCCCGGCGAATACTACAACATCGGCGGGCGGTATACCTGTACCGTAGGCGACACCTTAGAGACCCTGCTTTCCATGTCGGATAAGAAAAACGAAATCACGGTTGTGGAGGATCCAGAGCGCCTGCGTCCCATTGACGCGGATTTACAGGTGCCGGACTGCCGGAAATTCAAAAAGCATACCAGCTGGGAGCCGGAAATCCCATATGAACAGACCATGGCGGATCTGCTGGATTACTGGCGGGAACGGGTTCGCCGGGGCGAGCAGTTCCTGACGCGGTAGGAGGAGCAAAAATGGTCATTACACAAGCCCCATTCCGGATGTCCTTTTTCGGCGGGGGAACGGATTTCCCTGCCTTTTATCAGGAGCATGGAGGAAAGGTGATCTCCACCAGCATTAATAAATACTGCTATGTCCACATCCGCCACCTGCCGCCCTTTTTCGAGTACAACAATGAGATTACCTATTCCAAACGGGAACGGGTTCTTTCTGTGGAAGAAATCGAGCATCCGGCCATCCGGGAGGCGATGAAATTCCTGGATATGCGGGAGCTGACGCTTACCTATGACGCGGATCTGCCGGCCCGTTCCGGCCTTGGGACAAGCAGTTCCTTTGCTGTGGCGATGCTCCTTGGATTCTATGCCCTCAAAGGGAAATATGTGGATAAGAAGCGGCTGGCGGAGGAGGCAATCCATCTGGAGCGGGAGCTCTGCGGGGAGAGCGGAGGCGTTCAGGATCAGATCGCGGCGTCCTACGGAGGACTGAATAAAATCACCTTTTCCAAGGACGGCTTTGAGGTGAATCCGATAGTGATTTCCAATGAGCGGAAAGAGCGGCTGAACGAGAATCTCATGCTGTTTTTCACCGGGTTTTCCCGATTCTCCTTTACCATCCAACAGGAGCATGAGAAGGCGATTCACAGCAAGGAACGGCAGCTTTTGGAAATGCTTTCCCTGGTTGACCGGGCAGAGGAAATCCTTACCGGCGGGGATCTGGACGAGTTTGGCCGCCTGCTGGATCATACCTGGCAGCTGAAACGCGGGGTCAACAGCGCGGTTTCCACGGACGCCATCGATCAGGCATACAGCGCTGCAAGGAAAGCCGGAGCTCTGGGCGGGAAGCTGCTGGGGGCGGGCGGAGGCGGATTCCTGCTGCTCTACGTCCGGCCGGAGAAGCAGGCTTCCGTCCGCAGGGCACTCCATGACCTCAAGGAGATTCCCTTCCGCTTTGAGAACGGCGGAGCGCGGATTTTGTACTATTCATCAGAATATTATGTCATTCCGGAAGAGGAGGCCGTACAGCCATGCTGAAGCAGGGAACCGAAGCGATTGTGCATACATACTGCCGCAAAAATCCATCGGTAGCGAAGCTTGAGGGAGCCATCCGGACCTGTGTGGAGCTGCTGTCGGATTGCTTTGCCGGCGGCGGACAGCTGCTGGTGTGCGGCAATGGAGGAAGCTGCGCGGACGCCGACCATATTGTCGGCGAGCTGGTGAAGGCGTTCAAGCTGCCCCGGCCTTTAGGGGAGCCCCTAAAGGCCGCCCTGCAGGAGCAGGACAGCCAGGGGAAAGTCCTGGCCGGGCATCTCCAGGGAGGACTGCCCGCCATCAATCTGGGAGCGCATATCGCCCTGATGACCGCGGTGGTCAACGATCTGGGCGGGGAGTACATCTATGCCCAGCAGGTAGCTGCCTATGGCAGGGAAGGAGATATTCTTCTGGGCATCAGCACCTCCGGGAATGCAGAGGACGTGCTTCACGCGGGGCAGGTAGCCAAGGCCAAAGGAATGAAAACCATCGGGCTGACTGGACAGACAGGCGGGAAGATGGCGGGACGGTTTGACCTGCTTCTCTGTGCGGACAGCACCGTCACCGAAGAAATTCAGGATCTGCATTCGGCGATCTATCATGCCGTCTGTGCGGCCGTGGAATACGAGCTCTGGGGGGAGTAGGATGGACGCGGTGATTATGGCTGGCGGCAGAGGGACAAGGGTTGCGTCGGTAAACGGCGCGCTCCCCAAACCCATGCTGCCCATCTGCGGGAAGCCGGTGCTGCTCCATCAGATTGAGTGTCTGCGCCGTCAGGGGATTACCCGGATTACGCTGACTGTCGGACATTTGAGAGAACAGATTGAAGCCTTCTTGGGAGACGGCAGCCGGTTCGGCGTGCAGATCAGCTATATCCGTGAGGACATCCCTCTGGGGACGGCGGGGGCGCTGTATTACCTCAAAGGGAAGATGGACGATGATTTCCTTTTAATCAATGGAGATTTGATTTTTGACGTGGATTTCCAGCGCCTGATGGTATTCCACAAGTCGCATCCGGCCCAGGCGACCCTGCTTGCCCATCCCAACGATCACCCCTACGACAGCGGGATTCTCTTGGCCGATGATGAGGGAAAGGTAAGCGGCTGGCTGACCAAGGAGGAGGAACGGGGCTGGTATCACAACTGTGTGAACGCGGGCATCCATGTGCTTTCCCCGGAGCTGCTGGAGGAAATGCGCGAGCCGAAGAAGCTGGATTTGGATCGGGAGGTGCTGAAGCCGCGGATCCCATCCGGGAGGGTGTACGTCTATCGGACGCCGGAGTATGTGAAGGACATGGGGACGCCGGAGCGGATCGCTCAGGTAGAGCAGGACCTGAAAAGCGGACTGATTGAGCGGAAGAATCTGAACCGGAAGCAGCGAGCGGTTTTTCTGGATCGGGATGGGACCATCAACAAGTATGTGGGCTTCCTGCGGACGCCGGAGGAGTTTGAATTGTTGGATGGTGCGGCGGAAGCCATCCGGCGGATCAATCAAAGCGGTTATCTGGCCATTGTGGTGACCAATCAGCCGGTGATTGCCCGAGGAGAGGTCACCTGGGAGGGGCTGGACGAGATCCATCGGAAGATGGAAACCCTTCTGGGGCGGGAAGGGGCCTATTTAGATGACATTTTCGTATGCCCCCACCATCCGGATAAGGGGTTTCCGGGGGAGATTCCGGAGTATAAGATCGAATGCAGCTGTCGCAAGCCCAAGCCTGGGATGCTGCTGGCTGCGGCGGAGAAGTACAATATCGATTTGTCAGAGAGCTGGATGGTGGGTGACAGCCCGCAGGATGTGCAGGCTGGTGAGGCTGCCGGGTGCAGGGCGGTGAGGCTGGAGGGGAGCGTGGGCTGGCGGAGGTTGTGCCTTCCCGGTTTATTGGACAGTAAAAATGGAGAAAAAACAGAATGAAACGCAGGATATCTCGTCGTTACTCGCTCAGGCAGCGGGATGTTCAGATAGGGATTGCGCAAAGTCGTCCGGGGGACGCCAGCCAATAGAGGAATGCGGGCGCACCGGGTTGTAAAAGGCCTCGACATAAGCAAAGACGTCGGTCATGGCTTGTGCCCTTGAGGCGAAATGGCCCAGATGGACACACTCGCATTTGAGGCAGCTGAAGAAGTTCTCGGCAACGGCATTGTCGTAAGGGTCACCCTTGCGGGACATGCTCTGACGGATGCCAAGGTCATCAAGGCGTTGGCGGTAGGCGGCAGAGGCGTACTGGACGCCGCGGTCAGAGTGGAAGATCAGGCCGGGCTGAGGCTTACGGCGCTGGACAGCCACGTTCAGGGCGTTCAGTGCCAGGTCGGTATTGATACGGTCGGAAAAAGCGTAGCCGATAATCTGCTTGGTGCAAAGGTCCTTCACAATGGCGCAATAGAGCCAGCCCTCGTCGGTGGGGATGTAGGTGATATCTCCGCCCCAGGCTGTGTCTGGCCTGTCAAAGGAGAAGCGGCGGGCGAGGAGGTCTGGAGCGATGGGATGGGAATGCCGGGAGTTCGTGGTGGCCTTGTACGCACGCTTGCAGGCAGAGGAAATGCCCAGTTCCTTCATCAGACGGTAGATGCGTTTGCGGGAGCAGGAGAGCTCCCTTCGGATGAGATGGTACAAGCTGTCAAGCCCCAGTGCCGGATAGCGCTGATGGAGCGCCAGCAGCCGGCGTTTGAGAGCCTGATCCTGCTGCATATGGGCAGAAGCTTTGCGATGCAGCCACTCATAATACCCACTT
>CATJBQ010000240.1 GCA_949738465.1 uncultured Lachnospiraceae bacterium | reverse complement strand
TTTCGGAGAAGAGAGCGGAATAAAAACTGCTTACATCTGAAATTTCATGTGCATGATAGAGTAAAATTCCTGTCATGCACTCTTTTTGTGCAAAAATGGCCTGGGCTTTGACACTGTGATCACAAAATGATATTTTAATAATTACAAAATAAGTTAATTTAGGGTGAAATCATGGTTAAAAAACTGAAACAAACATACGCAAAACAGACTCTGTACCAGAAAGTCAGGCTGATTATTCTGCTGTTTTCCATACCGTCGCTGGTCTGTATGGCAATCATCTCTCTCGTAGTGCTCTATCAGAGCCAGATCAGCAAGATCAGGGATGAATCCGTGGAAGAGATGGGACGAAGGTTTGACGACATGAAATACAAGATGAACACTATAGAGCTGATGGCCAAGACGGTGTGGTCGGACACCACCTTTGTCACGGAGGTGGGAAAGGCGGCCATGGACGGAAGCCTTCGGGAATATGACCGATATCTTTTCCAGACGCATACGCTCTCCACGCTCAAAGTGATTACCAGCATCAGCGAGGTTCAGAACGCCAGGCTTCATCTGGATTATCCAGGGCTTCGGGAGTATTTTTCCTATGTATACAGCATGGACAGGGCAAAGGACAGCCTTTGGTATGCGGACCGGGAATCTCTTCCATCCGGCGGAGCCTGGTATATGAATTCCACGGACGAACAACTCTATGGTACCTACTCCAATTATTTCGTGGGAAAAAACAGGGCCTCTTTTGTAATCCCGGTGAGGATCAACAACAGCCTGACGGGAATTTTTGAGATCATACTGCCGATGAACGCCGTGGTGCCGGATCTGTACGAAGACATGGACGGGGGAGATGTTTTTCTGATTGACTCACAGGAGCGGCTCCTGGGAATCGAGGAAGGGTCGGGGCTGAGCGGTATTACCGTGCAGGATCTGACAGAGCTTATGGGTATCGCATCCGTTCAGGATTTCAGGGGAGAGGGAGTGCGCATCTGCCAGGGCCAGTGGAACGGGCGGCCCGTAGTGCTGTCAGCGGTCAGAGATAACGACAGCGGAATTCTTCTGATGCAGCTTACTTTTGTGGGGGAAAAATATTTGCTGATAGCGATGGAGATCCTGGGCATTCTTTTTATGGAAATTATCCTGATTTTGCTTCTGTTTAAGGCGATCAACGGGATCGTAAAGCATCTGCTCCATGATTTTAATGTATTTACCATGTGTATTCGGGAAGTGGGGGAGGGAAATCTCAATGTGGAGATTCCCAGGCTTGAGCAGGTGGAGGTCAACCTGGTTGCGGAGGAATATAACCGGATGCTGGGCAGAGTGAGAGAGCTGATGGAGATCAGCATTCACCGCGAGGTGATGGTGAAGGAGGCGCAGCTGAAAAGCCTGGAGAAGCAGATTAATTCCCATTTTCTCTACAATGTTCTGGACTCCATTAAGATGATGGCGGAGGTAAGAGGAATCTACAATGTGTCGGACGCTCTGCTTGCCCTTGGCAGGATGTTCCGCTACAATCTGCAGATTGACAGCCACAGCGTTACGCTTCAGGAGGAAATCCGGTATTTGGAGGATTATCTGAAGCTTTGCAACATACGATACGATTTCTACATCAATCTCAGCGAAAAGATTGAGGTCCCTGTGAAAACGCTGAAGGTGCCCAAGGTTATTTTACAGCCCATTGCGGAGAATTCCATCGCCTATGGACTGGACGAGCTGACAGAGGATACCACGATTTATCTGAAAGCGTACGTGAAGGGCGAATGCTGCTATATCGAGATTACGGATATGGGAAAAGGGATGGACGAGGAACAGCTGGAAAAGGTGCGGGAGGGAATTGAAAATGGAACGGCAGGGGATGATTCCTCCGGGGGAATCGGGCTTAGCAACATCCATGAGAGGATACGCCTCATGTACGGGGAACCCTACGGCGTGGAGATTTATTCCAAAGAAGGCTGTTATACCAAAGTTGTGCTTACAATACGGGTGGACGGCGGCCGTCCGGGATTCGCAGTCTGAGAGAAAGGCATGGTCGTAACGATGAGAAGGATTTTGATTGTGGAAGATGAAAAAATGATTCGCTATGGAATCTATGTCATGATTGAGGAGAGCGGGGTATCCTATCGGGAGATCACGGAATGCCGCAACGGGAAAGAGGCGGTCTCCTGTCTGGAAAAGGACAGGTACGATCTCGTTCTGACGGATGTCAGGATGCCGAGGATGAACGGACTGGAGCTGGCGGAATGGATATATGAAAATATAGACGAGGAGAAGCGTCCGCTGATCGTCGCCATCAGCGGGTATGCGGAGTTTGAATATGCAAAGGGAATGATGAAATATAGGGCGATGGATTATCTCCTCAAACCGGTTGACAGGAAGGAGCTCAATAAGATCCTGTGGAATGCGGAGGAGATTTTTCGGGCAAAAGGCGGGAGCGGCGGGGAAGAAAATCTGGAGGATCCGGAGGTAACGCTGACCAGTGTCAGCAAAAACAAGATGCGCAGGGCGGTGGATTATATCCGGCAGAATTATGGGAATCCCATTGACATGGCGGAGGTGTCGAATTATGTTTCCATGAATTATTCCATGTTTTCCTCCACCTTTAAGGAATATACGGGAGAAAATTTCAGCGCTTATCTGAAAAAGCTCCGGATTGAAAAGAGCAGGAAGCTTTTGGGAAACACGGACATGAATATCAATGAGATTGCCGGGAAGGTGGGTTTTGAGGATGCGAGACACTTTGCGAAGGTTTTCAAGGAGCTGACAGGTATGACGCCCACGGCCTGCCGGGAAGACATCCGGCAGAAAAAATGACACAAAAAACGAAATCCGTGTCATGTCAGAGAACAATTTTTTCCCATATAATTAGGATCAGCAACATAGATACCGATCGGTCTTAATTGTGAAGGGAGAAAGAAAATGAAAAGAAAAAAATGGTTGGCATTTCTTTTGGCCGGCTGTATGGCAACGGGAATCCTGTCTGGCTGCGGCGGCTCGTCGGGAGGCGGAAATGAGGCCGTAGATTCCAGGGGCGCATCCGCACAGGACGGACAGAGTGAAGTAAAGGCGGAAAAAGAAGAAAAAGAGGAAAAGGAAAGCGTGCAGTCCGGAGAAAAGGTTAAGCTCACCGCACTGATCAGCAAGCACAGTCTCACGAGAGATGTGAATGAGATGGAGTGGCTCAATATTCTGGAGGAAGAAAACGGGGTGGATATCGAGTGGCAGCAGATCACTGCGGACTGGGACCAGAAGAAGAGCGTCATGTTTGCAGGCGGCGATATTCCGGATATTCTGTTCAAGGCGACCGCTACGACAGATTTTGCAACGTACAACGGTCTTTTTGAGAACCTGGCGCCCTACATAGAGTCGGGCGATATGCCCAATGTGGCAGGGATGTTTGAGGACCATCCGGAGCTTAGGACACTGTGCACGGATGAGAGCGGAGCTATTTACGGCCTTCCAAACTACAGGAGCATCTGGCCCAGGACCAACAGGGTCCTGTACATCAACAAGACATGGCTGGATGCGCTCGGACTGCAGATGCCCGCTACCATGGACGAGCTGCACGATGTCCTGCTTGCTTTCAAGAGCGGAGATCCCAACGGAAACGGCGATACCTCGGATGAGATTCCCCTGGATTTCAACGGGTTTCCGAGCTTTCTTCTGGGGTGCTTTGGCGTTCCTCTGATGAATGAGAGCGAGGGCTACTATGTGGAGGATGGAACGGTTAAGAACTTCAGGGTGGATGAGAACTATAAGGAGTTTATGATATGGCTTCAGCAGCTTTACGGCGAGGGGCTTATCAATGAGGAAGTGATCACTCAGGATTATTCCAAGTTCCAGTCTATTGCCCGCGGCGAGGGGACTACGGCCAAGGTGGGAGTTACTCTTGGCTGGGAGAGCGGAGACCGGTTCGGAACCGAGGTCGCAGATCAGTATGTGACTCTTCCGGCTTTGAAACCGCATGCAGATTCGGATGAAAATGAAGTGTACTGGGGGTATTACTATGATAATAACTCTGTTGTTGCGGCGACGGTGGCTTTGAGCGCTAATTGCAAGAACAAGGAAGCGGCCGTGAGGTTTATCGATGGTTTCTATGCGGAGGAAGTCGGAATTCAGGTACTGTTCGGAGGCATGAACGAGGTGGATAACTGCATACAGGACAACGGAGACGGAACCTATACGGTGCTGCCTCCCGCAGATTCCAGTATTGATCCCGGAACCTGGAAATGGACCAATTCCTTTGCGGACTACAGCCCGTTCTATATTGCGGACGACATGAAGGACAAACTGATAATGGGTGAGGATATGGTCAGAGTCCTTGCAGAGAGAGAACCGCTTGATCCGACTCTCGATCTGATGGAGGAAAGATGTGAGACATATCCCGCCAAATTTATAAATTATACCACAGACGAGAATGCGGATCTGGCAATGAATCAGAGCAACATCAATAACATAGTTGATCAGACCTATGCGGCATGGCTTACGGATTCCTCCAGGAATATTGAACAGGAGTGGGACGCCTATGTGAAGTCTGTCTATGATATCGGGTTAACACAGAATCTTGAAATCAGGCAGACGGCATATGAGAGATATCTGGAAGCGACAAAGTAATCGGATGGATGTAAGAGCCGGAAAGCTGACCTAAGCTTTTCCGGCTCTTTTTCAACCGGCGAAGTTTGATGCAATAAGCTGCAGAGCAGCGTTTATTGGAATCGCAGGATCCGCAGTACGGTGGAGGTGTACAATGGGACGTAAAATTTTTTCCGCTTTAAAAAAGGACTGGCAGCTTTGGATCATGATCCTGCCGGCCCTGGCATACATTATCCTATTCTGCTATGGGCCTATGTATGGAATTCAGCTGGCATTCCGCAAATACGATTTTTCAAAAGGATTAACGGGAGGGGACTGGGTAGGGTTCAAGTATTTTATGCAGTATTTCCAGAGCCCTATGTTTGCGACGACGCTTTGTAATACCTTTGTAATTTCATTCTTTTCACTGGTATGCGGCTTTCCCATACCGATCTTGCTGTCGCTGGTGATCAATTCTCTCAGACAGCGCAAATTGAAAAGAGTGGTTCAGACGGCGGTATATATGCCGTACTTTATTTCCACGGTGGTCATGGTTGCGATCCTGCAGATCCTGCTCTCGCCCACCACGGGGGTTGTGAGCGGCCTCTTAAAAAGCGCTCATCTGATACCGCAGTCGGTAAATCTCCTGGGAACGCCAGGCGCCTTTGTGCCGGTGTATGTGCTGTCCGGGATCTGGCAGTCTGCCGGCTGGAACAGCATCATCTTTATTGCGGCGCTCTCCTCCGTGGACGGGCAGCTCTATGACGCCGCCAGGGTGGACGGCGCCAACCGGTTTAAGCAGGTGATCCATGTGGAGCTTCCGGCCCTTGTGCCCACAATCGTTATTTTGCTGATCATGAATATGGGACGGGTGCTCAGCGTTGGGTTTGAGAAGGTTTTTCTGATGCAGAACGATATGAATATAGCGGTATCCGAGGTTATTTCCACATATGTTTTCAATATCGGCGTACAGTCCGGACAGTTCAGCTTTGGTTCCGCAGTAGGGCTGTTTAACACGATTGTCAACTTTGTTTTCCTGATGATCGCAAACATGGTATCCAAAAAAACCGCTGATATCAGCCTGATGTGAGGGAGGGTGAGAAATGAATACGTCAAAATCTATGAAAATGGGCTTTTCAGACAGGCTCTATTATATCTGTGTGACGGCTGCTGCCATTGCGGCGCTGCTGGTTGTTCTGTATCCCATGTATTTTATCGTGATCGCCTCTTTCAGCAATTCCAATATGGTAAACCAGGGACTGGTGAGGCTGATCCCCAAGGGAATCAATTTTTTCGGCTACCGTAAAATTTTGGAGAGGTCAGATCTGTGGCTGGGCTACCGGAACACGATATTTTACACCGTGGCGGGAACGCTTCTGAATCTGGCGGTCACATTGCCTGCGGCCTATGTGCTGGCGCAGCAAAAGTTCAGGGCACGGAGATTTATCATGACGCTCTTCGTGATCACCATGTACTTCGGAGGGGGGATGGTGCCTACTTACATGCTGGTGAAAACGCTCCATCTCACAAACTCTCCCTATGTCATGATCATCATGGGAGCCGTGAGCGTATACAATCTGATCATAACAAGAACCTTCTTTGAAAACTCGATTCCTGCGGAGCTGCAGGAGGCCGCCCAGCTGGACGGATGCTCCCATTTGAGATATTTTACATCCATTGTACTGCCGCTTTCCAAGGCCGTAATTTCCGTTATTGTCCTGTACTATGCGGTGGGTCACTGGAACGACTTCTTTACGGCCCTGCTTTATCTCAACAAGGATGAGTACCAGCCGCTGCAGATTGTACTGCGCAATATCCTGATCTCCAATCAGGCCATGGCGGGAACCACAGGAGCGGGAGAGGGAAGCTACGCCCAGCAATATGCGGATCAAGTCAAGTTTGCGGTGATTATCGTATCCACCGTGCCGGTGCTGTGTATTTATCCGTTTATCCAGAAATACTTTGAAAAGGGAGTCATGATCGGAGCGG
>CATJBQ010000239.1 GCA_949738465.1 uncultured Lachnospiraceae bacterium | reverse complement strand
ATCGACAACATGCGGGAGGAGCATCAGGAGAAGCTGATTAAGGATGCGGCTAAGGTGGCGGCGGCCCAGAAGGAAGAACGGGACGCGGCCAGAAAGGCGGCAGCCGAGAAGTCGGATGCAGAGTTTGCGGCCAGGGGGCAGTATAAGCCCATGGGCTTTATTTCCGTATCCATCGGTGCGGGCATCAATGAGATTTTTAAAGGACTGGGCGTGGATTATATCATTGAAGGCGGCCAGACCATGAACCCCAGCACCGAGGATATGCTCAACGCCATCGACGAGGTGCATGCGGAGACGGTTTTCATCCTGCCCAACAATAAGAATATTATCCTGGCGGCCAACCAGGCGGCATCCCTGATCGAGCACAAGAACATTGTGGTGATCCCCACCAAGACGGTTCCCCAGGGAATTGCGGCGCTGGTGAACTACATTCCCGACCAGAGCGCCAAGGAAAATGCGGAGCGCATGTCAGAGGAGATCGGCAATGTGAAGACCGGCCAGTTGACCTATGCGGTGCGGGATACCCTGATCGATGGAAAGTCCATCAAGCAGGGAGATTATATGGGCATCGGAGATGAAGGGATCCTGTCGGCCAATGCAGATATCGACGTGGCCTTAAAGGAGATGGCTGACCAGATGGTGGATGAGGATTCCGCCATTATCAGCGTATATTATGGCGCGGATATCTCCCAGGAGGACGCGGAACGCTTTGCCGGTTATCTGGAGGAGACATACCCTGACTGTGAGGTAGAGGTCTATTCCGGCGGCCAGCCCATTTATTACTATGTGATATCTGTGGAGTAAGGCACAGCCCGTGGATGCGCATCCATGGAGTAAGGAGCAAGGTATGGAACTGAAATCCTCGATTAGCGAGATCAAAGGGATCGGGGCCAAGACAGCGCAGTTGTTTCACAAAATAGGAGTATACACCGTAGGTGATATACTCCTTCATTTTCCCCGGGATTATGAAAGAATGCCGGCCATGGAGACGGTGGCAGAGCTTCTGGCAAGAGAAACGGCAGAAGGAGAGCTGGCGGCAGTGGCGGGCGGGGTGGAGCGTGCGCCTGTGGTCAGAAACACCGGGCGGATGCCCATCACAACCCTGACGTTACGTGAGGGTGATTACACCCTGAATCTGGTGTGGTTTCATATGCCCTATCTGAAAAATTCCCTAAAACACGGCAGCAACTGGATTTTTCTGGGAAAGCTTTCCCGTTCCGGAAATCGCCTGTCCCTGGATCAGCCCCAGGTGCTGGCCCCGGAAAAATACCAGCAGATGCAGGGAAGCCTTATGCCCTGCTACGCCTTAACCCAGGGCTTAAGCAAAAACATGGTGTCTAAGACCGTGCGGCTGGCCTTGGACAGCCTTGATCTTGGCCAGGATTATCTTACCGAGGACATCCGCCAGCGGCAGGAGCTGGCAGAATGGAATTTTGCCCTGGAAAATATCCATTTTCCTGTCAGTGAGCAGGCGCTGGCCCAGGCCAGAAAACGGCTGGTGTTTGACGAATTTTTCCAGTTTATCCTGGCGGCGGGATTACAGAAGAATCAGATGGAGCAGGTGAAAAATGAATTTGTCTTTGCGCCCATGGAGGAATCCTGGGCCCATCAGGTGATGGCAGGACTGCCCTACGAGCTGACCGGCGCCCAGAAGCGTGTACTTTCGGAGATTCGGGAAAATATGCGCGGGCCCGTGATCATGCAGCGCCTCATTCAGGGGGACGTGGGCTCCGGCAAGACGGTGCTGGCCTTCCTGGCGATGGTGGACTGCGCCCAGAGCGGTTATCAGTCCGCCTTGATGGCGCCCACAGAGGTGCTGGCGCGTCAGCACTATGAAACCTTTGTCAGTATGTGCGAACAGTTCGGCCTTAGGATTCCGGTGATCCTCTTAACCGGCTCCATGACGGCCAGGGAGAAGCGCAGGGCTTACGACCGTATCCAGCTCTATTCCAAAGCCATAGTGATCGGGACCCATGCGCTGATCCAGGAGCGGACGCTTTTTGACAACCTGGCTCTGGTGATTACCGACGAGCAGCACCGGTTTGGGGTAAAGCAGCGGGAGAAGCTGTATTTAAAGGGCGCCCAGCCCCACATCCTGGTGATGAGCGCAACGCCGATCCCCAGGACTCTGGCGCTGATTCTCTATGGGGACCTGGACATTTCCCTGGTGGACGAAGTGCCGGCCAGACGGCTTCCCATTAAAAATTGTGTGGTGAACACCTCCTACCGGCCCAAAGCCTATGCTTTTATCCGGAAACAGGTGGAGCTGGGCCACCAGGTTTACGTGATCTGCCCCCTGGTGGAGGAGAGCGAGGGCCTGGAGGCGGAAAATGTGACGGACTATGCCCAGAGCCTGGCGAAGGAGCTTCCAGAGCTGGCCATTGCCTGCCTTCATGGAAAAATGAAAGGAAGCTTAAAGAATCAGATCATGGAGGATTTTGCGGCAGGAAGAACACAAGTTCTGGTATCCACCACCGTGATCGAGGTGGGCGTCAATGTCCCCAACGCCACGGTGATGCTGATCGAGGACGCCCAGCGTTTCGGCCTGGCCCAGCTTCATCAGCTTCGGGGCCGGGTCGGCCGGGGGGAGGCCCAGTCATATTGTATTATGATTAATACAGGCGAAAACGAGGTTTCGAAAAAGCGGCTGGACATTCTGAACCAGTCCAACGACGGTTTTTTTATTGCTTCCGAGGATTTGAAGCTGCGGGGGCCGGGCGATTTCTTCGGCATCCGCCAGAGCGGCCTTCTGCAGTTCAGGCTGGGGGACATTTACCGGGACGGGGCGCTGATTAAGGCAGCTTCCCAGGAGGCGCGGCTGATATTGGCGGAGGATCCGGCTCTTAGGAGCGCAGCGTACGAGTGCATCCGCAAACAGATCGACGCTTACCTGCAGGATGCGGCGGAGACGGTGAATCTGTAGGAAGTCATGATAAGAATAAAAAAGAAGGAGGCGGCGCTATGAAGCGTTATGCCATGCAGCAGCTTATTGACTGGAAAAAGAAACCCAACCGGAAGCCGTTGATTTTAAAAGGCGCCAGACAGGTGGGAAAAACGTGGCTGCTGAAGGAATTTGGACGGACACAGTTTGCGAAAACGGCCTATATTACCTTTTACAATAACCAGCGGATGGTCCGGGTGTTCGAGGATGATTATGAGATAGAGCGTATCCTTATGAACTTCAATATTGAAGCGAAGACAGAGGTGACGCCAGGAGATACGCTGATTATTCTGGACGAGATCCAGGAGGCGCCGCGCGCACTGGAGGCATTGAAGTATTTCTGTGAAAATGCACCGGAATACGCTGTCATCGCTGCCGGTTCCTTGCTGGGAGTTGCCATACATAAGGGTGTTTCCTTTCCGGTGGGGAAGGTGGATCTGATGGAGCTTTTTCCTATGAGCTTTTGTGAATTCCTGGAGGCAATGGGAGAGCAGGAATTATCCGCTCTGCTTCTGCAGAAAAAGTATGTCCTGGTCAATGATTTCCGGGAAAAATACATTTTCTGGCTGAAAAATTACTATTATGTGGGCGGGATGCCGGAGGCGGTGGATTTCTTCCGGGAGCATAAGGATTATGTTGAGGTGCGTAACATTCAAAATGCCTTACTTGCCCAATATGAAGATGATTTTGGCAAGCACGCGGAAAATAATAGCCTGGCGCGGATCCGTCTGGTATGGAATGCAATCCCCATGCAGCTGGCCAAAGAAAATAAAAAGTTTTTTTTCGGACAGATCAAGACTGGCGCAAGGATGAAGGATTTCGAACTGGCCATTGAATGGCTGCTTGACTGTGGCCTCATCAAAAAAGTGTACCGGGTCCAGAAACCGGCGGTTCCACTGAAAGCCTATGTTGATTTTGGCGCCTTTAAGCTTTACCTTCTGGACGTGGGGCTGTTGGGAGCACTGAGTGAACTGGATGCGGCCTCAATACTGGAGGGCAATGATATTTTTACGGAATTTAAGGGAGCGCTGACGGAACAATATGTTCTTCAGGAACTGCTGGCGCAGACCCATTACAAGCCTTATTATTACACCTCAGATCCGGAAAAATATGAGATAGATTTTATGATTCAGAAGGGGAGGGATATCGTTCCCATTGAAGTGAAGGCAGAGATGAATCTCCAGGCAAAAAGCCTGAAAGCCTTTCGGCAGAAATATGCGCCTGCCTATGCGGTGCGCGTTTCCATGGCAGACTACCGCGAAGATGACTGGCTGACAAATCTTCCTTTGTATGCGGTGCAAAATATTTAAAAGACGATATAAAAACCATATAATATTCTTCAAAATTTGATTTATGTTAAAAATTAAGGATTCATAATAATTTAAATACAGATTAAATTATTATGAATCCGCATAAGAAGCCAGCATCTGGCATAACATGAAATAACTGCATGTGTACTTCCCTTTCATCCGCATATACTACTATCGTAGCAAATGATTGCTGCAAATACAAAAGGATAAAAAGAAGTACAAAGGAGGTAATTCTCATGTCGAATAGTTCTAACAAGACAGCCGTACCTGAGGCAAAGGGCGCATTGAACCGTTTTAAATACGAGGTAGCCAGCGAGCTTGGAGTACCTTTAACAGAGGGCTACAACGGAAACCTGACTTCCAGACAGAACGGTTCCGTAGGCGGTTATATGGTTAAGAAGATGATCGAGGCACAGGAAAGACAGATGGCCGGCAAGTAAGAGAGCCAGAAGAAATCATACGCAAGTGAAATAAAGTAAAACGAAGCGAAACAAAGCGAAACGAAGCGAAACAAAGCGAAACGGAAAGAGGAGCGGGAAACTGCTCCTCTTTCCGTTCGCGGCGGCGCAGTAAGTAAAAGAGTTTTCCGGCCCGGATAAATCTTTACACATCAATTCCGGACTGCTATAATCAAGGAAAGGCGAGCCCGCAAGGAGAGCCTTTCCGCTACCCAAACGAAGCAAAGCGGAGTTTGGGTTTCCCGAGAAAGGCGAGCCGCAAGGAGATAAGAGGAAGGAGAAGGAAACAAATGGATCACACAAATACGGTGTATGATACAGAGCCTGCCCGGCACTGGATGGAAGCGCTGCCGTTGGGGAACGGCTTTATGGGGGCTATGTGCGATTCCGGCGTGGAGACGGAGACCATTATCCTCAACCAGGACACGCTCTGGAGCGGCGTACCCAGAACCGTGAAACGGGAAGGCGCTTACGAATCGTACCAAAGGGCCAGGGAGCTTGCCGGGAAAGGGGATTACCCGGCCTGCCAGCAGGAGATCGAAGAAAATTTTCTCACCTGCTGGACCCAGGCATATCTGACCTTTGGCATCATGAGGCTTCAATTTGGCCCCCTGCCGTATGAGGACTACCAGCGAAGCCTGGATTTGTCCCGGGGAGTGCTATCCAGTTCTTTTCGGGCCAATGGGACAACGTATGTAAAGACAGCATTTCTATCATACCCCCATGGGGTATTTGTCTACCGGGTGGAAGCGTTGGAGGGCGGAACCTTTTCCTTTGACGCGTCCCTGGAATGTCCCTTAAAGCATACGGTTTTTGTGCAGGATAAGATGCTCCTTGTGGACGGGGAGTGCCCCAAGGACGCGGGAACCTGGGACCGTACCTATCCCTGTAACCGCTTGATTTATGCGGACAGGGAGGAAGAACGGGGCGTTTTGTTCCGGGGGGCCATGCGGATTGTATGCGATGGCAGGCTTCTCTGCGCAGAAAAGGCGCTGCGGGTGGAGGAGGCTGCCTCTGCCGTCATTTATTTTCACATCAGCACCAGCTACAACGGCTATGACAAATTTCCGGCGGTGGAGGGGAAGGAGTACAAAAATGCCTGCCTGGCTGTGCTTCAAAACGCTGCCACCGCGGGATATGAGAAGCTGCTGGCGTGCCATACGGAAGACCACAAATCCTATTATGACAGGGTTAGCCTGAAGCTTGGCAAGGAAAATAGGACCGGCGGGGAGCTAAGGCCCGTAAAGCCGGTGAAGGAGCGGCTTTTGAGGTTTTTGGAGGACACTTCCGACCAGGACCTTTATACGCTGTTTTTCAATTTTGGCAGATATCTTCTGATCGCCTCCTCCCGGGCAGGCAGCATGGCCACCAATCTGCAGGGAATCTGGAACAACAGCATAAAGCCGCCCTGGAACTCCAACTATACCATCAACATCAACACCCAGATGAATTACTGGCCGGTTCTTCCCTGCAATATGCCGGAGCTGATGACGCCTCTGGCGGATCTTTTAAAAATGCTGTCGGAGACGGGGGAGGAGACGGCCCGCAGCTTTTATCATGCCCGTGGCTTTGTGGCCCACCACAATACGGATCTCTGGGGGCATACGGCGCCGGTCCACGGCGGGCCGGAATGGGCCTTCTGGCCGGGAGGCTCCGGATGGCTGTGCCAGAACCTGTTTGACGTGTATGCCTACACCAGGGACCGGGAATTTTTAGCGGAGACAGCTTTTCCCATTCTGAAAAAAGCCGCCCTGTTCTATCTGGATCTTCTGGTGGAGGATACCGATCACAGCCTGATGATCTGCCCGGCCGTTTCGCCGGAAAATGCTTTTCTGGCAGGGGATAGACGCTGTACGGTGGCAAAGAGCAGCGCTATGATGAATATGATCGTGCTGGATTTGTTTGAAAACTGCAAAACCTCCTGTGAGGTGCTTGGAATATCGGATCCCTTTTACAAGAACATATGTTCATACATTCGGAGGATCAAGCCCCTTACGGTGGGAGAAAACGGAGCCATCCTGGAGTGGAACGAGCCGCTTCCCGAGGCGGAGCCTCATCACCGCCATATTTCCCACCTGTATGCCCTCCATCCGGCAGGGCTCCTTTCCCGGGAAAAGGATCAGGAGCTTTTGGAAGCCTGCAGGCGGACCCTTATGCTGCGGGGGGATGAGGGCACCGGCTGGAGCCTGGCCTGGAAGATGGGCGTCTGGGCGCGCCTGGGCGACGGGAATCATGCCTTAAGATTACTGAACCGCCAGTTGGAATATATCCCGGCCCGGGATGCAGAAGAAGATTCCGAGCACGGCGGCACCTACCCCAACCTGTTTGACGCCTGCCCGCCCTTCCAGATTGACGGGAACTTCGGGGCCGTCAGCGGGATCTGCGAGATGCTGCTTCAATCGGACGGGACAAACCTCTACCTGCTGCCGGCCCTTCCCGACGCATGGCGGGATGGCAGCGTGAAGGGACTGGCCGCCAGGGGCAATGTGACGGTGGATATGCAGTGGGCGGAGGGCAGGCTGACCGGTTATGAGATCCACGGCGACGCGACGCGGCTTCAGGTGCATTTGTGCAGATGAGGGGCTTAAAACGCGTGCTGCCATCTCCCCGGAGGAATCCGGCAGTACTGCCTTGCGGAAACTCCGGGGAATTCAGCGCCTGATATTCACCGTTATTTCTAGTATAGCGAATATTAAGTCTCTGATACATTGACGCAGGATGATTGTTTCATATGCAAGGCGGAGGAATGAGGGCGTAGCGGTGGCTACGCCGATT
>CATJBQ010000238.1 GCA_949738465.1 uncultured Lachnospiraceae bacterium | reverse complement strand
TATTTTCACGGTAGTTTCACTCCTTATTTTTTATTTGCTTTTGCCTATTCGCCTTCTATCTGAAAATGCCATGCATTTTCCGCCTGCCCGTGCAAAGGATGTACCCTTATTTCAGCAGGGCCCCCGAGATAACCATACGCTGAACCTCGGAGGTTCCCTCGTAGATCTCGGTGATCTTGGCGTCACGCATCATACGCTCCACATCGTACTCTCTGATGTATCCGTATCCACCAAACAACTGCACAGCCTGGGTGGTAACAGCCATGGCAGTCTCTGCCGCAAACAGCTTGGCGGTAGCAGCCTCTACGGAATATACCTTCTGGGTAGCCTTGGCCATAGCAGCCTTGTATACAAGAAGCTTCGCAGCCTCGATCCTTGCAGACATATCAGCCAGCTTGAACTGGGTGTTCTGCTGCTGGGCGATGGTACGGCCAAACTGCTTTCTCTCCTTGGTGTACTCGATGGTACGCTCCAGCGCGCCCTCCGCAATACCAAGAGCCTGTGCGGCGATACCGATCCGCCCGCCGTCCAAGGTATGCATCGCAATGGGGAAGCCCTTTCCTTCCGGCCCTAACAAATTCTCCTTGGGAATCCGGCAGTCTTCGAAAATCAGCTCATAGGTGGAGGATCCGCGGATACCCATCTTCTTCTCCTTAGTTCCAAAGGAGAAGCCCGGCGTTCCCTTCTCTACGATAAATGCGGAGAAGTTTTTCTTCTTGCGTCCTCTCTTGTCCTCGGTTACGCTGGTGATGGCGATTACAATATAAACGTCGCCCACCTTACCGTTGGTGATAAAGCACTTGGAGCCGTTGAGCACCCACTCGTCGCCGTCCAGAACAGCCTTGGTCTGCGCGCCCTGGGCGTCGGTTCCCGCACCCGGCTCAGTCAGTGCGAAAGCGCCAAGCTTCTCGCCCCTGGCCAGGGGAGCTACGAACTTCTGCTTCTGCTCCTCGGTACCATAGGTAAGGATCGGGTCGATGCACAGGGAGGTATGGGCAGATACGATAACGCCTGTGGTGCCGCAAACCTTGGACAGCTCCTCCACACACATTACATAGGTTAAGGGATCGCATCCCTGTCCGCCATACTCCTTTGGTACCGGTATTCCCATAAATCCGGCCTTTGCCATCTTCTCAACGGTCCCGGCCGGGAAAACTTCTGTCTCGTCAACCTCCTGTGCAAGAGGCTTTACTTCTGTCTCGGCAAACTCTTTGAACAGAGTTCTTGCCATTTCATGTTTCTTGCTTAACGTGAAATCCATTCTACTGTTTCCTCCTTAATGACTTAGTTAAACTTTTAACAATGTTGATACATATAAAGGGCTGAATCTTATACGGTACAGCCCTTTATCAAGTTATTCATAACTTTTCTGTATCAAGATTGTATCTGCAGACCGCCATTCTCCCTGCGCAGTCCGATTGCCTGTTATTTGCTGTAGTCGTAGAAGCCGATACCGCTCTTGCAGCCAAGCTTGCCTGCGCGGACCATCTTGCGAAGCAGGGGAGCCGGACGATACTTGGGATCGCCGCTCTCGGAGTAGATTACCTCCATGATCGCCAGAACGATATCCAGACCAATGTAATCGCCTAACTGCAGCGGGCCCATGGGATGGTTCGCGCCCAGTCTCATAGCGGCGTCGATATCGGAAACAGTGGCAACGCCTGCCTCCAGCACGCAGATTCCTTCATTGATCATGGGGATCAGGATACGGTTCACAACAAAGCCTGCCGCCTCATTGACCTGAACCGGGGTCTTGCCGATCTCCTCAGAAATCTTCACAATGGTGTCTCTCAGCTCATCCGGGGTATTCTCGCCCTGGATTACCTCGATCAGCTTCATAACCGGAGCCGGATTAAAGAAATGCATACCGATCACCGGACGGTCAAGGCCCGCGCCGATCTCCGTAATGGACAGAGAGGAGGTATTGGTGGCAAACATACAGCCGGCCGGAACAATATCCTGAAGCTCCTTGAAGGTCTGCTTCTTCACATCCATCACCTCAAGAGCCGCCTCAACGATCAGATCCGCATCGGTACAGATCTCCTTGGTTCCCGTGGTGATCTTCGCCAGGATCGCATCTGCCGCAGCCTGCTCCATCTTGCCCTTGGCAATTCTCTTCTCAAACCCCTTGGCAATCTTCTTCTTGCCGTTGGCAGCGAACTCATCATTGATATCGCACAGATAAACCTCATAGCCCTCGGTCTGGGCAAATGCCTGTGCAATACCAGATCCCATGGTTCCTGCTCCAATTACTCCTACTTTCATGATACGTCCTCCTTATGAATAAACATATATTTATTTTTCAACGATGGTGGAGCAACCCATACCACCGCCGATACACAGAGTTGCCAGTCCGCGCTTTACGTCCGGTCTCTTCTGCATCTCATGTAATAAGGTAACAAGAATACGGCATCCGCTGGCTCCTACCGGATGGCCCAGCGCAATGGCTCCGCCGTTGACATTCACCTTGCTCATGTCAAAGTTCAGATCCCTGGCAACTGCAAGGGACTGTGCCGCAAATGCCTCGTTGGCCTCTACCAGATCCATATCGTCAATGGTAAAACCGGTCCGCTCAAATACCTTCCGGGTGGATGCTACCGGGCCAACGCCCATGATCTCCGGCTCCACGCCGCCAAGAGCGCCTGCAATCCAGGTTGCCATGGGGGTAACGCCAAGCTCTGCCGCCTTCTCCTCGCTCATCACCACAATTGCCGCCGCGCCGTCATTGATTCCGGACGCGTTGCCTGCGGTAACCAGGCCGTCAGCCTTGCCGGAGCAGCATCTTAACTTGCTTAAGGACTCTGCAGTTGTGCCGGCACGGGGGCCTTCGTCCGTATCAAACATCACGGTCTCCTTCTTCACCTTGATGGGCACCGGAACGATCTCATCCTTGAATCTGCCCTCTGTCATCGCCTTCTCGCACTTCTGCTGACTGCTGGCGGAGAACTCATCCAGTTCTTCTCTTGTAAGGCCATACTTCTCGCAGACATTCTCTGCGGTAATCATCATATGGTAGTTGTTGAATGCGTCGGTCAGCGCATCGTTCACCATGGTATCGATAATGGTTGCATTGTTCATTCTGTATCCAAAACGTGCCTTGGTCATAGCGTAGGGAGCCATGGACATATTCTCCATACCGCCTGCAACTACAATGTCAGCCTGTCCTGCCATTATCATGTTCGCAGCTTCATTGACGCACTTAAGTCCCGAGCCGCAGACAACGTTCAGCGTAAACGCGGGCACCTCGATGGGAAGACCGGCCTTGATGGCTGCCTGTCTCGCAACGTTCTGTCCCTGTGCTGCCTGGATGACACAGCCCATCATAACCTCGTCCACCTGCTCCGGCTTCACGCCTGCACGGCTTAAGGCTTCCTTGATCACGATCGCGCCGAGCTCTGCTGCGGGGGTATTGCTCAATGCTCCGCCCATTTTACCGATTGCGGTACGACATGCGCCTGCTAAAACTACTTTTCTCGCCATTTTTCTTCTCTCCTTTTTTAACTAGATATAATCCCTTATCTGAATTCCCCAGATAAACCAATTTTAGCACTCCCATTCCTTTTTTGCAACACCAGACACCTTATTTTTTAATAAAATACATGATTCCCGATGACGATGCCGTCAATTGTCCCGGTATTCACCCGGAAATAGAGGCAGTCCAGCGTAAGATTCCCTCCCAGAACCTCCCGGGCCGCCTGCACGCAGGAGCCGGAAGCCCCCCTGGAAAGCACCGTGGCAAACCGTCCGCTGGCCACCGGCGTAAACTGCCCGCTCTGGTAAATGACTCCCATCACCGTATTGGGGAATCTGGAACTGCGTACCCGGTTTAAGACCACGCTGCCCACCGCAAGCTGCCCCTCGTAGCTCTCTCCGCCGGCCTCGCACTCGATCAGGGCCGCAAGCATAGCCGTATCGTCCGCCGTCCCCTCAATCTCCAAAGGCGGCAGCTCCTCCGCCGGCTTCTGGGGCTTCTGCTGTTCCTGCTGCTCCTTTTCCCGCCGGGCCTGCTCCTCCGCTTCTTCCTTCTGGCGCTCCAGCTCGGCCTCATAAGCCTTCTGCTGGCGGATCTGCTCGTCATAGGCCGCCACCTCGTTCTCGGCAAGGGAAATCTGCCCCTGGGTATCGGAAAGATTCTCCTGTACCTGAGCCAGCACAGCCTGGGCTTCCCGCTGCTTTTCTTCCATCAGGTCCTGGTCCGCCATCAATGCTTCCCGCTCTGCCAGAAGCGTCTCCTCCGTCTGAATGATCTTCTCCTTGGTGGACCGGTACTCCGCAAGCATCTGGCGGTCATAGCTGTGGACGCTCTCCACATACTCCCCGAAATTCAAAAAATCCGAAATGCTCTCTGCGGCAAAAAACTGCTCCAGCAGTTCTGTGTCCCCCCGCTCATAGAGGAATCGGATCCGGAGCTTCATATCCTCATACTGTTCCTTTTCTTTTTCCCGGGCCTTCACCAGAAGCGCCTCGTTGACCAGAATGGTCTCCTCCTTCCCCCGGATCTCCTCCTCCAGCCGCGTCAGCTCCTCTGCCAGGGCCGCAAGCTGTCCGTTTAAGTCCTTAATCCGTCCGTCCAGATAGGCCGCGTCCTTCCAGAGAGCAGAAAGCCGCTGATCCGCCTCCTGACGCTGCCCCTCCAACGCATCGATGGCCTGCTTCGTCTCGTCGATCTGCTCCTGGCTGGCTGCCGAAGGAATATAGATTGTTAAAAATAAAACGATCACAGGCCAGGCCGCCATCCATTTTTTCTTTTGTAACCGTCTCATTTTCATTCTCACCTGCCTCTTTGGTGTGTTTTGTATATATCTACCATACCACAGAAAGGAGCAAAGGACAAGCGAAACAAAAAGAGGACATGCGCATCCCCGCGCACATCCTCATACCGTCCGTTTCTTTTCCAACGCCTTATTATCAATGACACCCCTTACAGCTTCCACAGTTTCCGGAGCAGCCCTTGCCGTTCTTCTTATCCTTCCGCAGTGTATACACGGCAAAGCCTGCCGCCGCAAGAATCACTGCCGCCACAATCACAGTTCCCATTCTTTCTTTAACCTCCTTCTTTGCTCTGTTTTCGGGGTATATAGAGGTACGGCCCGTGCCGTTTCCCCCCTATCTTCCGCCAGCCGCCATTTTCATACCTGCCGGCCGCCTGCTGCCTTCCCGCGCGGGACGAAGAAGCAGGTAGAAAAATCCAAGGACCACCAGGATCGCAATCACAGTTCCCGGGCCGAAGGCTCCGGTGGTAACCCAGGTCCCAAGCTGGTAAATGCACAGAGATACCAGGTAGGCCAGGCCGCACTGGTAGCCAATGGCAAACCAGAACCATTTTGCATTGTTCATCTCACGCTTGATGGCTCCCATGGCCGCAAAACAGGGGGCGCACAGCAGGTTGAATACCAGGAATCCGTAGGCGGCCGCGCCGGTCATCACGGCAGATAACCGGGTCCAGATCTCGGCCCCGTCCTCGGCCACCTCCGCGTAACCGAAAAGGATCCCGAAGGTAGTCACCACATTTTCCTTGGCAATCAGGCCCGTGACGGCAGCCACCGCCATCTTCCAGCCCTCTCCCCCCTGGGTCCAGCCAAGGGGCGCAAACATCCATGCGATCCCGTTCCCGATATAAGCCAGGATGCTGTTCTCAAGCTGCTCGGCCTCAAGCATTCCGAAACGTCCGTCCACCCAGCCAAAGCCCTGCAGAAACCACAGTACAATGGACGACAGCAGGATCACGGTTCCGGCCTTCTTGATAAAGGACCAGCCCCGCTCCCACATGGAACGCAGCACATTCCCAGGCGTGGGAAGATGGTAAGCGGGAAGCTCCATCACAAAGGGCGCCGGATCGCCTGCAAACATCCGGGTCTTTTTCAGGATAATGCCGGAGCAGACAATGGCCGCAATCCCCACAAAGTAAGCGCTCCACGCCACCCAGCCCGCATTCCCGAAGAAGGCCCCGGCAATCAGCGCGATAATCGGAAGCTTGGCGCCGCAGGGCACAAAGGTGGTGGTCATGATGGTCATCTTCCGGTCCCGGTCGCTTTCGATGGTACGGGAGGCCATGATACCGGGAACGCCGCAGCCGCTGCCGATCAGCATAGGGATGAAGGACTTGCCGGAAAGCCCGAACTTCCGGAAGATCCGGTCCATGATAAAGGCCACCCGCGCCATATAGCCGCAGGACTCCAGTACGGCCAGGAACAGGAACAGCACCAGCATCTGGGGCACAAACCCCAGCACGGCTCCCACACCTGCTACAATACCATCTGCCACCAGGCTTGTCAACCAGTCCGCACAGTGAATGGCCGCAAGGCCGCTGCTTACCCCCGGCACAATCCATTCCCCGAACAAGGTGTCATTGGTCCAGCCGGTCAGCCAGTCTCCCACGGTGGTCACTGATACATAATAGACCAGAAACATGATCACCGCAAAAATCGGCAGCGCCAGGATCCTGTTTGTTACAATTTTATCAATCTTATCGGAAAGTGTCAGCGTATCCTTCCTGGCCGCCTTCCTGCAGCAGTCCTGCATGATGGAGGAAATGTACTGGTAACGCTCGTTGGTGATGATGCTCTCGGTATCATCGTCCATGTCCTCCTCCAGCCGGGCAATCTCGCCGCCAGCATCCACCGCCCGGGGCAGCAGCTTTTGAATCTGTTCATCCCGCTCCAGAAGCTTGATGGCAAAATACCGCTTCTGTTCTTCGGGCACCATTCCTTTCAGTTCCTCCTGCACACGCAACAGACTCTCCTCCACCCGGCTCTGGAACGGACAAGGCTTAGGCGCGGCTTTTTTCTCCCGGGCCAGGGACAGCGCCTTCTCGGCAGCTTTCATGACGCCGTTCCCCTTCAGGGCCGAGATCTCAACCGCCTCACAGCCCAGCTTCTCCTTCAGTTTGCCGATATGTACCTGATCGCCGCTCTTTTCCAGAAGATCCAGCATATTGACCGCCAGAACCACGGGAATCCCCAGCTCCAGAAGCTGGGTGGACAGATACAGGTTCCGCTCCAGATTGGTACCGTCCACAATGTTCAAAATAACGTCGGGCTTTTCTTCCAGCAGAAACCGCCGCGCCACCACCTCCTCCAAGGTATAGGGGGACAGGGAATAAATGCCTGGAAGGTCCACAATGGTCACCTCCTTATGGCCTTTAAGGCGTCCCTCCTTCTTTTCCACCGTAACGCCCGGCCAGTTGCCCACAAACTGATTGGAGCCGGTCAGCGCGTTAAATAAGGTTGTTTTCCCCGAATTGGGATTTCCTGCCAATGCAATTCTTACTGACATCATTCTTCTTCCTTTCCGGCCTCATCCGACCTCAATCATCGCCGCGTCTGCTTTCCGCAGGGACAGCTCATACCCTCTTACGGTAACCTCGATGGGATCCCCTAAGGGCGCCGTCTTCCTGACAAACACTGAAACGCCTTTGGTAATTCCCATATCCATGATCCTTCTGCGCACCGCGCCGTCGCCGCCAAGGCGTCTTACGGTAGCTGTCTGCCCTGCCGGGACTTCTTTTAATGTCTTCATGCTCTTAACTCCTTTTTCCGGCCTGCATGATCCGCCTGCTACACCAGGATCCGGCTGGCCATATCGCTTCCTAAGGCAACCCGCGCATCCTTCACATTCACAATCAGATTCCCTCCGGTCTTCGACACAACTGTCACGGACCCGCCGGCCACAAACCCCAGGTTCTTAAGGAAACGGCGGACCTCCTCTTTCCCGCCCACTTTTTTAATTGTGCCGGACTCGCCAGCCTGTACCATTGATAACGGCATCATACATAACCTCTTTTCTTCCTGCTATGTTTCTCATCACTACTCGATGTTAGTATAAACTTACTAAAATTATTTGTCAATAACTTTTTTGGAAAATTTGCCTTTTTTTTCATTATGTGATATTATGACGACAGAAACATTGTTTTTAGATTCAAAAAGGAGTTAACCATGCATATCAACGAATCTGCAGAAAATTATTTGGAGACAATTTTAATTCTCAGCAAACAGCTTCCTGTAGTCCGTTCCGTGGATATTTCCGATACCATCGGTTTTAAAAAATCCAGCGTCAGCGTCGCCATGAAGAATCTGCGGGAGAACGACTACATCGAGGTAAGCAAAGCGGGTTTTATCACCCTGACCGAATCCGGGCGGCGCATCGCAGAGATGATCTATGAACGCCATGAGCTGCTTTCCGGCTGGCTCGCCAGCCTGGGCGTCGATGAGAAGGTGGCCGCCGAGGACGCCTGCCGCATCGAGCATGTCATCAGCGCCGAGAGCTTTGAAGCTATTAAGACCCAGGTGCTGGGCAGATAAACAAAGAGGCCGCCGCACATATTGTGCTTTGGCCTCTTTGTTCGTTGTCAAACCATCCCCGTCCATCCGTAGAGCGGATACAGGGAAAGCCATTTTGCCGCCTCAAAGCCCAGAAGCTTTAATACCAGCGGCACGCCCAGGACCACCAGGGCAAAAAAGACGGTCTTGTCCTGCTTTTTCAGCCACAGGGACAGTCCAAGGACGATCAAGGCCGCCAGAACTGCCGCCCCAAGCTGGGACAGGACGAAGATGACCAGCCAGAACCCGATGGGCATCTGTCCCAGGATCCCCGGCTCCTGCCAGAGACACCAGGCAGATGCGGAAAAGCTTTTCATCGGATAGATCCTGGAAATGGACCAGAACCGGCACGCCAGGGGCGTCAGGGCGAGCGGCAGCACAGCCAGCACACTGACCAGGCTCTTCATCCAGAGGATCCAGCGCTTTCCTGTCCGGGAAGCGCCCAGCAGATACCAGGCCCCCTGCTGGTATTCCATGGAAATCATCCCGCTCACCGCCAGAATCACGCCCACAACCAGCAGCAGCAGGTCCACGAAGAAGTCCTCCCCCCAGATCCCCAGGAAATACCGGTACCCGGTATCGTACACAAAGGCTCCGCCCTCCTCTGAAATCTTCTGGTACTGCGCCTCGGCCCGCTCAAAGGAAGGGTAAAAGGAAAGAATCATGTTCTGCTCCCGCATAAGCTCCTCCGCCATATCTTCGCTGATCTCCCCTTTTTCCAGCAATTCCTCAATCTGCGAACACTTTTGGAACGCCTCCTCATACCGCTGCCTCTCCGCCAGCAGAAGCCGCTCTTTTTCCTCATTCAGCTCCCCTTCCAGTGTTTCCATCAGATCCCGGTAGTACTGCTCGCCCACAGAGGGGTAATAGCTGTTCCTGATATTCTTCCCCCCAAGAAGCACCGCAAATACAAGAAGCAAAAACAGTCCCCGGCCGGTGACCAAAAGCTTATAGCTTTCGTGCAAAAACAGGCTTCCATGGGGAGAAAAGGGCAGCTTCAGGGAGATCTTAAGCCTTCTTGCATGTAAACCACGTTTGGAAGCGAACACCAGAAGGCTTCCCGCCACGCCCGCCGCCACAAGAACCGCCAGCAGGAACAGCGCCATGCCCAGACGGGAACGGGGAAATCCCAGCACATTAAAATTCAAGTACCCGCCGTAAAGCTGCTCGGTCCCCAGTAGCCCCGCCGGATTTAAGTATTTCACCGCTGCCAGAGGGGAACCGGCCGGAATCAGCCCGTACAGGAGCATGCTGGCCCCCGCCAGCAGCACCCCTGCCAGATAGGGAAGCACGGAAAGCTCAAACAGCAGGGCCAGAAGCACCAGCAGGCTTCCGATACCAAAAAACACCGCCGCCTGGGTCGCCACCGACAACAGCAGATAGGCGCCAAGGGGAATATCCAGGCAGCTCTGCAGGCAGCAGGCCGCCGACTGGAGCCGCGCGCTGAAATCAAACCATCCGGCGCTTCCCCCGGCAAAAAGAAGGCCCACGCCGTAGAAGACCGCCGTCAGAACCAGGCAGCTTGCCAGAAGGGCCGAAAGCTTCGCCCCCAGGCTGTGGCTGATTCCCAGACGGGTACTCCTGGTGATTAAAAACAGTCCCTTCTCCTTCTCCTCCGTAATCAGGTTCCCCACCAGAAGCAGCAGCGCCAGGAACAAAAGCAGCCGGACCCAGAGGCCGTCCATGGCCACCGTAATGGTTTTTGCCGGCGTAAAGCGGATGTTTTCCTCCGTCAGCCCCCGGTAGTCCGCAGCGCTCTTTTCCAGGTTCCTTGCGCTGTAGCTGTCCTTTTTGCCGCCCCCGAAAATGGAGATCCCGCCCAGTTCCTCCTTCTGCTCCTGAATGGACGTAAGATAGCGGCCGTAGCCGGATACCTGCTCCCATTCCTCCCAGATCTCTTCCGCCAGACGCTGCTCCTGTTCCAGGGAACTGGTAAACCAGAGGTACTCTCCCGTCCGGTAAGTCTCATAATAAGCTTCAAACACGCCGGGATTCTTCGCAAGCTCCTGCTCTGCCAGCGCGTTCCCCATTTCCTTGTCCCAGCCCTGAAGAAGCAGGATGCTCTGCACGAAGCAGACCCCGTCCACCTGTTCCTTCCACCGGCGAAGATATGCGCCCTTTTCCTGCTCGCTTTTCCCCGCCAGCTCCTTTGTAAGGGCCT
The DNA here is from genome assembly GCA_949738465.1 of uncultured Lachnospiraceae bacterium. Classification (GTDB taxonomy): domain Bacteria; phylum Bacillota; class Clostridia; order Lachnospirales; family Lachnospiraceae; genus 14-2. Next base: position 4,794 of record CATJBQ010000238.1, on the reverse strand, counting down.
TGTAGGAGGAAAGGCTGTTCTGGTCCTCCCGGGGCAGCGTGGTATACCACAGCAAAAACACATGGATTACCAGCAAAACCGCCACCGCCAGGAGAAAGCTTTTTTTCCGCCAGATTTTTTGAAGCTCAAAGGGTATCAGCCGGATCATGGCGCTCCTCCTCCCCGAAAATATGCAGGTAAACCTGCTCTAAATTCTCACTGTCATATTTTTCACAAAGCTCCTCCACCGGTCCCTGGTCGATAACGGCGCCGTCCCCGATCAACAGAATCCTGTCGGCAATGGGCGCGATATCGGAAACCACATGGGTGGAAACCAGGATGATCCTGTCGCCGGAAAGGGCCTTAATCTGCTCCCGCACCCGCACCCGTTCCTTGGGATCTAAGCCCGCCGTTGGTTCATCCAGGACGATTAGTCTTGGCGAACCCAAGATAGCCTGTGCGATCAGAATCCGCTGCTTCATACCGCCGGAGTAGGTACCGATGGCCCGGTCAGCCGCTTCTTCCATATTAACATAGGAGAGGACCCGGCGAAGCTCCTGCTTCTGCTCTTTCCCCGGGATCCCCTTTAAGGCCGCCATATAGGAGAGAAACCGCCGCCCCGTGAAGCTGTCATAAAGCCCCTGCTGCTGGGGGGCATAGCCAATCTGGCTGCGGAACGCCTTTCCCAGCTTTTCAATTTCGGTTCCTTCCCAGTACACACAGCCGTTGTCGGCGGGAATATTTCCGGTGATAATATTCATCAGGGTGGATTTTCCGGCGCCGTTTGGCCCCAGAAGCCCGTAAATGCCTGGGGCAAGGTCCAGGGAGACGCCCCGAAGCGCCGTTTTATCCTTATATTTTTTTGTAATGTCGCGCAATTTGAACATTCCTACATCCCCTTCCCGATCATGTCGATTTTACGGTAATTGTCCCTTCCGGCCAGCAGGTCCTCCTTGGAAATCAGCGCATACTTGTTCTGGAAAATTTCATAGGAGCCGTCCCCATGATCATCCGCATCGTAATCGTAGATTACCAGCACATCCTCCCCCACGTCTACGCGAAATTCCAGATTCCAGCCGTTACAGAGGTTTACAAGGGGGCTGTGGCTGACCTCTCCTGTCTTTGTATCTACAAAATACCAGGTATGATCCTTAGAAAGATCCCATTCCCGGCAGCAGAGCGTATCCCCGATGTGGTCAAGGATCAGATTCTGGGAAAGCGTACAGAGCGTTGCTTCCTCCCGGGTATCTAAGTCCAGCTTCCGGATCTCCCCGCTGCCGTTTTTGGAAATATAAAGGACATTTCCCACTACCATTTCCGAATGCTCCTCCCGGTTGGACTGTCTGGTCAGCTCTGTCATGCTGCCGTCGGAAAGATCAAAGGCTGCTACCACATTCTGGGAGTTTGAATACAGCTCTTTATAGAGGTCATCATCCCAGTATTCCTCCCGGGTATACTCCCTGCCGTAATCGATCCCGCTTAAAATCAGCTTGCTTTTCCACGCACCGATCAGTCTCCAGGAAATATTTCCCTCAAAGTCCATCGGACAGACCTCCGTCAATGTCCCCGTGTCCGGCTCTAAGCACATCAGCTTCCGTTCCGAGGCGGTGTGGTAGGTCATGCCGTCTTCCTGCTTCACCGAAAGCTTCTTGGTAATCAGGTAAATTCCGTTTTCGTCCCCCAGAACCAGATCCTCCAGCGTCAGATCCTCCGGAAAATCATACACCTTCTGACGGTTAGTGCCGTCCAGATTGGCCCGGTAGAGAGCTGCCGGCCGGCTGGCCGGGGGGCCTGTCAACTCGTCCTGGAACACATCCATACTCATGGTTCCCTCATCGTCATACTGGCGGCTTAAAATATACAGGGCATCCCGGTAAAGAAACAGCCGGCTGGAATAGGCCGGAAACAGCTCGTCGGGAAAAACTGCCGGACAATCCGCCGTATCGTGGCTGCAGCCCGCGGTGCTGCACAGATAGATTTCCTTCTGGGACGCATAATCCATGTACATCATCTGGCTTCCCAGATCCCCGTCCGGAAGCTCCACGCTGTGTTTCATCAGATAATAATATCCATCCTGGCTGCTGCAGGCGCTCTCTCCCTCCGGTTCGCAGAGACAGGTGAGGTCATAGCCTCCGTTTTGTACGCGTTTTGCGGATCCGCCGTTCTGGGCCGTCCCGGCATCCGCGTCTCCCCCTTCGCTGCTCCCCGCCGATCCGTCGTCTGCCCCCTGGGATCCACTCCCCAGAACCGCTCCGGCATCTGCCTCCCCGGATCCGCCCCTGCCCGAGCCGCCTTCATCCGTTCCGCCACTTCCACCCAAAGCGCAGGCACAGAACGTAACGCCAAGAATCACTGCCAGAAAAAGTATCATTCCTATTTTTGTTTTTTTGCACATAAAAAGACCTCCTTTATTTCGGGTATTTCCCTTACAAAGGAGATCTTACTATAAAAAAGTCAAATTTCCGTCAACGGTTTCATTTTTTTACAGAAGGCAACGCCTTTACTCAAAATACTGCACAAAGGAAACCGGCTTCCGGCTCAAACCCTCAATCAGACGGGCAACGTCCGGATACTTCTGATCCAGCCCCTCTGCATGCACCCTGGCCGCCTCGATCATCTGCTCCACCAGCTCCCTGATATCCTCCTTGTTTCCTTTTCCACCAGCATACCCGATCGGTCAGCTTTTGTCAAATAAGCAGCAGATCCGCCCGCACAAAAGCCCCCGCCGGCCCGTTTCCAAGGGCCAGATCCCCGCCATGCTTCTGGCAGAGCAGCCGGCTGACCGCAAGGCCGATGCCCATATGGCCATCCTTCCCCGGTGTCGGCAGCAGGCTACGCTTTTTCTGCAGCATTTCCTCCGAAAATCCTTCCCCGTCGTCCGAAACCACCACTGTCAGTTGTTTTTGGGATTGTGAAAATTTTAACAAAATTTCCCTGCGGGCATACCTTAGGGCGTTGTTCATCAGATTTTCCAGGATGCGGTAGAGGATCGTTTCATCCACCAGGATCTCCGCATCCGGCAACAGGTTTTCCACCGTGAGGTTCATCCCGGCCTGCCGGGCAAGAAGCTGGAAATCCTCCGCCATGGTCTCCGCAAGTCCCCGGGCCGCCACCCTTTTCTTATGGAGGGACGTCTCCTCCCACTGGTTCAGAATCCCCACCGACTGGGTATACCGGCCCAGCCGTTTTGCCGCAAGACGCAGGTTCCTGGCGATGCGTCCCAGCTTTTCCGGCCGCAGCTCTCCCTGGGCAAGCGCCCCTTCCAGATACTCGGTATAGCCCTCAATGATGGCGATGGGATTTCGCAGGTCGTGGGCCACCGAGGCCTGCAGGAGGCGGCGCTCCTCCAGCAGCTTCCACATAGCTCTGTTGTTTTCGAGAAGCGCCCTGCGCATTTCCTCAAAGGACCGGCTTAAAGCCCCGAATTCATCCCCGCATCCGTAATCGATGGTAAAGTCAAGATCCTGACCGGCAATCCGCTGCGTGGCGTCGCCTAAAAGCTTCAGCGGCCTGCGCAGCTTTCTCCGGTAAACATACAGGCTTAAGAGCAGGATTCCCCCGAAGGAAAAAAAGGCGGGAGCCGCCACCATCAAAACGCCGCAGGCCCGATAGGCCAGCTTCCGCTTCGGCGTCAGGCTGTCAACACTTTTTTCGATCCGCTGGACGGAATACCGGGCCGTAGAGCCCTTCTCCGTCACCGGGCTTCCGTCCTCATTTTCTATCATAATCTGTGGAAATTGCTCCGGGTCCTGCCCGAATTCCAGAAGATACGTGCTGATCGTAGTTTCCCCGCTTTCCATTGTCCACTCCACCGTCAGGTAAACGGCGTCCGGATCCGGCAGGAGATATCTGCGGAAGGCCGCGCCGCCGGAAATCACAAGCCCGGAAAGCGCCGCCACCAGGCAGACGGTCCCTAAAACCGACAGCAGGAAAAAGCGCCTCAGGGGCAGGTCGTTCCATTTTTTCTTCAGCGATTCCATTTGTATCCCACTCCCCAGACCGTCTCAATATAGTCGTGCCCGCAGGCCCCGGTCAGCTTAGCCCGGATTTTGCGGATATGCTCCTTGACCACATCGGCATTTCCCTCGGCATCATACCCCCACACCAGCTCATAGATCCGCTCCCGGTCAAACACCACGCCCGCATTGGCCACCAGAAACTCAATCAGATCGAACTCACGTTTGGATACTTCGATCTCCTGGTCCCGGTAAAAAATCCGCCGCTGAGTCAGATTTACCAGAAGCTCCCCGCTGGTCAGTACGGAAGAACGCCGGCTTTGCCTTTCTTCCCGGCGCAGATGGGCCGCCACCCGGGCGGAAAGCTCCTTCAGGCTGAAGGGCTTGGTGATATAGTCATCCCCGCCGTAGGACAGGCCGTTGACCTTATCCTGTTCGGTGATGCGGGCCGTCAGAAACAGGATGGGGCAGCTCACATGCTGGCGGATGCTCTTTAAGAACGCAAGCCCGTCCATCCCCGGCATATTGATATCTAAAAGGATCAGATCCGGCTCCTGGGGCAGAAGCTTTAATGCCTCCCCTGCGCTGTTGGCGGCCAGCGCCACATAGCCCTCGTCCCGCAGGTGGTCACAGAGCAGCTCCGTCATCATTGTCTCATCATCTACCACTAAAATTTTCTGTCTCATAGTTATCGATCTCCTCATGCTTTGGCTGGGGCCTTCTCCCCGCCATATCATTCTCTTTCCGGAAGTATAACGGCAAATTGTCAAAAATACGTCAATTATATTCTACCAGAAAGGAATCTTTTTTTCCATGCATGCGGGAAAATTCTAGGTTTTGCTAAGTTTTGCTAAGTTTT
>CATJBQ010000237.1 GCA_949738465.1 uncultured Lachnospiraceae bacterium | reverse complement strand
GAAGGCCCAATGTGGGAAAATCCACTCTGATGAACCATTTGATCGGCCAGAAGATCGCCATTACTTCCAGGAAGCCCCAGACCACCCGGAACCGGATCCAGACGGTGTACACGGACGAGGAGAAGGGCCAGATCGTTTTCGTGGATACCCCGGGGATCCATAAGGCCAGGAACAAGCTGGGGGAGTATATGGTCAATGTGGCCGAGAAGAGCCTTAAGGACGTGGACGTGGTGCTGTGGCTGGTGGAGCCCTCCAATTTTATCGGAGCCGGGGAGCAGCACATCATCGAGAAGCTGAAACGGATCACAACCCCGGTGATTCTGATTATCAATAAGATCGATACGGTAAAAAAGGAGGAGGTGCTGTCCTTTATCGACACCTACCGCAAGGTGTACGATTTTGCGGAGATCGTGCCCCTGTCGGCATTGCGGGGGGAGAATACCGCAATCCTGCCGGATCTGATTTTCAAATACCTGCCCTATGGGCCCATGTTTTACGATGAGGACACGGTGACGGACCAGCCGGAGCGCCAGATTGTGGCGGAGCTGATCCGGGAGAAGGCCCTGCACGCCTTGGATGAGGAGATTCCCCACGGGATCGCGGTGTCCATCGACCGCATGAAGCAGCGGCAGGGCAAAAGCCCTATCACGGACATAGAGGCCACCATCATCTGCGAGCGGGAATCCCACAAGGGGATCATCATCGGAAAGGGCGGGGCGATGCTTAAAAAAATCGGCTCCAACGCCCGGTTTGAGATGGAGCGCCTGCTGGAGTGCAAGGTGAACTTAAAGCTATGGGTGAAGGTGAAAAAGGACTGGCGGGACAGCGATTTCTTAATTAAGAATTTCGGTTACCGGGCCGAGGAGGACTGACGCTTTCCATTTTTTATCTGGTATATCTCTCCTGCCCCTGGAAATCCTATTCCTGGGATGTTTTTCATCTTAATACAGCGCCCTGGGCGCGGAGATAAGGGGGATTTCCATGGTGGAGCAGGAGTGGAAGCGGTTTGAAAGTACAGGCAGGGTCAGCGATTATCTGACCTACAGCCAGGCTCACAGCGGGGAGCGAAGCGGTATGACAGATTCAGCAAAGGAGAGTGGCGCTTTCGATGGGGCAGACCATTGTGCTTACCGGTATGGTGTTGGCAGCGGTCCCGATCGGGGACTATGACAAAAGAATAACGATCCTTACCAGGGAGCGGGGCAAGATCAGCGCTTTTGCCAGAGGGGCCAGACGTCAGGGCAGCCAACTGACGGCTGCCGCCAACCCCTTTGCCTTCGGGGAGTTCGAGGTTTATGAGGGCCGCAGCTCCTACACGGCGGTGAAGGCGTCCATCTCCAATTATTTCCGCCAGCTTGTGGAGGATTTTGAAAATGTTTATTATGGATTTTATTTTCTGGAGATGGCGGATTATTATACCAGGGAAAATGCGGACGAGATACATATGCTGAAGCTCCTGTACCAGTCCCTGCGGGCTTTGGAAAACGAACATCTGCCCAACCGGCTGGTGCGGTGCATCTATGAATTGAAGGCGATGGTCATCAACGGCGAGTACCCCGGCGTATTTTCCTGCATGGACTGCGGGCGGGAAGATGAACTGACCTGGTTTGACAGCCAGAAGGGTGGCGTTCTGTGCGCGGGCTGTAAGCGGGAGGGCGCGATTCCGGTGGATGCCTCCACCTTGTATGCCATGCAGTACATTGTTACGGCGGGCATTGAGAAGCTCTATACCTTTACGGTGACCGAGGAGGTGCTGCGCCGCTTAGAGTGGATTTTGCGGGATCACATGAGCCATTACATAGACAGGAGGTTCCAGTCTCTGAAGGTGCTGGAGGAGAATCTGGATTTTTTGATGCGATAACGGTTGAAATCGGGAAAGAGAAAGAGTATAATATGGTAGATTCACGTTTGAGACAGCGGAAAAGCCAGTGAAAAGGCAGGCTTTTCTGCTTCTCTGGAAAGGAGAAAAAGCTATGAAAAGAAATATTACTCTATGCCTGATGACTGTACTGATGGCAGCGGCTCTTGCGGGCTGCGGCGCCAATCTGGATGTGGATAAGAACACCGTGTATGTGCAGAAGAAGGGCGGGATCATCGAGGCCACCGTGGAGCCCTTTGACAAGGATTATTACCGGCAGGAGGAGCTGGAGGCTTACGTCAACGAGCGGGTGGAGCGCTATGTGGCAGACCATGATGAGGAGAGCGTAGAGGTTGACAAGTTCGAGGTGGAGAACGGCGTTGCCACTCTCCATATCAAGTATGCAGGCTACGAGGATTACGCCGGATTTAACGGTGTGAAGATGTTTGTGGGGACGGTTCCCCAGGCGCTGGCCGCGGGTTATGATTTTGATCTGGACTTCCTGGCGGTTGAGGACGGCGTTCTCGGTGAGAAGGCCGATGCGAAGACGGTGACGGATTCCGATTACAAGGTGGTGATCTTAAGCACCAAGTCGGATGTGAAGGTGGACGGCACGGTGCAGTATGTGTCGGAGAAGTATACCAGTATGGCGGCGAAGGACACGGTGTCCATCACGCTGCCAGAGGATGCAATGGACGGCGAGGAGCTTGCGCTGACCTATATCATTTATAAATAAAATTCGCAAAATGCGTATATTTGGAAGAGAGGATTGTAGGATGGAAAAAACAATGGAAAAGATTGTGGCGCTGGCCAAGGCCAGAGGCTTCGTGTATCCGGGCTCCGAGATCTACGGGGGCCTGGCCAATACCTGGGACTACGGCAATCTTGGCGTGGAATTGAAGAACAATGTGAAAAAGGCGTGGTGGCAGAAGTTTATCACCGAGAATCCCTATAACGTGGGTGTGGATTGCGCCATTCTGATGAATCCCCAGACCTGGGTGGCTTCCGGGCATCTGGGAAGCTTTTCTGACCCGCTGATGGACTGTCGGGAGTGTCATGAGCGTTTCCGGGCCGATAAGATCATCGAGGATTTTGCGGCGGAGCAGGGAATTGCCCTGGAGACGGCCGTGGACGCCTGGAGCCAGGAGGAGATGAAGGCGTTTATCGAGGCGCATAACGTGCCCTGTCCCACCTGCGGCAAGCACAATTTTACCGATATCCGCCAGTTTAACCTGATGTTCAAGACCTTCCAGGGGGTGACGGAGGATGCCAAGAATACGGTGTATTTAAGGCCGGAGACAGCCCAGGGTATTTTTGTGAACTTCCGGAACGTGCAGCGGACCTCCCGGAAGAAGATTCCCTTCGGTATCGGTCAGATCGGAAAGTCCTTCCGCAACGAGATTACGCCGGGGAATTTCATTTTCCGGATTCG
>CATJBQ010000236.1 GCA_949738465.1 uncultured Lachnospiraceae bacterium | reverse complement strand
TTGGCATCGAGCCTTCGGATATCGGCGGGATCACCCTGGGGGCCTTAGGGATACCGGAGTTCGGGACAGATTTCGTCATCCAGATGCTGGTGGACACCAAGCCCCGGTCCTTTTCGGATCTGATACGGATCTCCGGGCTGTCACACGGAACGGATGTCTGGCTGGGAAATGCCCAGACGCTGATCCAGGAGGGCAAGGCCACCATTTCCAACGCCATCTGTACCCGTGACGATATTATGACCTATCTCATTGGCATGGGGCTGGATTCGGAGGAGTCCTTCAAGATCATGGAGGCGGTGCGGAAAGGCCAGGTGGCTAAGGGCAAATGCGACAAGTGGCCGGAGTGGGAGAAGGATATGATGGATCACGGGGTGCCCGACTGGTACATCTGGTCCTGCAAGAAGATCCAGTACATGTTCCCCAAGGCCCACGCGGCGGCCTATGTGATGATGGCCTGGCGGATCGCCTACTGCAAGGTATTCTATCCGCTGGCTTATTATGCGGCCTTTTTCAGTATCCGGGCCACCTCCTTCAGCTACGAGCTGATGTGCCAGGGGCGTGAGAAGCTGGAATATTTTATGGGGGATTTCGAGCGGAGAAAGGATTCCCTCTCCAAGAAGGAGCAGGATACCGTCAAGGACATGAAGATTGTCCAGGAAATGTACGCCAGAGGCTTTGAATTCCTGCCCATCGATATCTACCGGGCCAGGGCCCAGGCCTTCCAGATCATCGACGGAAAGCTGATGCCGGCTCTGTCCACCATCGAAGGTCTGGGGGATAAGGCGGCCGAGGCGGTGGAGGAAGCTGCCAAGGGAGGAAAATTCCTCTCCAAGGACGACTTCCGGGACCGCACCAAGGTCAGCAAGACGGTCATCGACCTGATGGATGATCTGGGAATCCTGGACAATCTGCCACAATCCAATCAATTATCACTGTTTGATTTTGGCTAAAATGCCTTGTGGACTTACAGCGTCACCGGAAAAAGCGGCCGGTCAGTCGTCGCTCTCCACGTCCGGCTGGAAGGAGCGGACGTCCACGGGGCCGTCGGCGGGAGTCTGGTAGTAAGCGGCGGCGCCGCTGAAATCACGGAAATATACATAGCGGGAGGTGACGCTGATGTCCTGGAAGATGCCTTCCATCACCAGCTCCTCCTGGGCTCCGGTGTCCTTGCCCATGCGGCAGAGGGCCGGTTCCCCGTTTTTCTGATAATAGATGTATTCCTGGGATACATTGTAGCAGTCAATGCGGCAGTCGGTCAGCTCCACCACCTGGCCGTCAGCCTTGTCGTAACGGGTCAGATGATAATCGTTTTCCCCATCCAGAAAATAAATATAGCCGCCGTTGTCGATGGGCTGGTAGGCCACGCCTTCATACACCGTGGTTCCGCTGTCGGTGGCCGGGTTCCAGAGGGCAATGTTGTGGTCCGAGGTTGCGCCGGCGTAGCAGAGGGTGCCCTGCTGCCCCGGAGACAATAGCAACGGCTCCCGGGTGATCTGCTTTTTGTCCTCCCCGTCGATGCTGACCTTATACAGGTTGGATAAGGTAACCGGATCGTGATGGATGTAGTAGAGGGTGTTCTCGATCAGGGTGGCATACAGCGTGGGCGCGTTGTCTAAGATGATGAGCCCCTTCCCCTTCAGGTTCACCCTGCAGAGGCTGTTGGTGTTAAAGTTCAGAAAGGAGAAGGCGTCCTCCTGCTTGGAGGCGGAGTTGGCCCTTGCATAGTAAATGTAATGGCTGTCGGCGTTGATACAGCGCACGCTGTCCTCGCAAAGCCTTTTGATCCCGCTTCCGTCCGGGTTCATCCGGTAGAGCCGGTCTTTGTCCAGGTGATTGGCAAAATAGACGTAGCCGTTGGCCTCGCAGAACAGACCGCCATTGTAAAAGTTCCCGCCGGTGTTGCCGTAGACCAGGGTATCGTTGAAAATGGTGCGGTTCCAGTACCGGTAGAAGAAAAAAGCGGCCACAGCCAGCACCAGGATCAGCACAAAAACAAGAATGTTGCGAACTGTTTTTTTTGATTTTTGTTTCATATGAAAATGCCTCCTTTATCAGTTACTACTACTATACCATATCTGGTGAAAATTTACAAAAGAATCCAAAGATTTTATAGGATCTGTTCTTGTTTAATTTTTCACAATAGGGTATGATAAAAGGAAGAATACGGAAGGAAAAGGAATTGTCATGCGGGATTTAGCAGAAATACGGGAAGAAATTGACGGAATCGACGCTCAGATTGCGGCGCTTTTTGAAAAGCGGCTGGGCCTGGTATCCCAGGTGGCGGAATACAAGATCGCAAACGGGAAGCCGGTGCTGGACCGGGAACGGGAGCTAAGTAAGCTGAAGCGCCTGGAGGGGATGGCAGCCACCCCCTTTTCCCGGAAAAGTCTCCGCGAGCTGTTCGAGCAGATTATGGCGGTCTGCCGGAAGCGCCAGTATCAACTGCTGGCGGAGGCGGGACAGACGGTGGCGGGGGAATTCCAGCCGGTGGAGGGGCTTAAGCTTGACGGTGTACGGGTGGTATACCAGGGCGTGGAGGGCGCCTACAGCCAGATGGCCATGCAGGAGTTTTTCGGAGAAGCCTGCGACGCGTTCCATGTGGAGACCTGGCGGGATGCCATGGAGGCCATCCGTCAGGGGAAGGCCGATTACGCGGTTCTGCCCATTGAGAATTCCTCTGCCGGGATCGTCAGTGAGAATTACGACCTGCTGGAGGAGTATGACAACTGTATTGTGGGAGAGCAGACCATCCAGATCCGCCACGCCCTGCTGGGACTTCCGGGAACGGCGCTTTCGGATATCACCTGCGTCTGCTCCCATCCCCAGGCTTTGATGCAGTGTGTGGATTTTCTGGATCAGCACAGGGACTGGGAGCGGATCTCCCTGAAGAATACAGCCGTATCGGCCCAGAAGGTACTAAAAGACGGCCGGCCGGAGCAGGCCGCCATTGCCAACCCTGTTACGGCGCGCCTTTACGGGCTTGAGGTCCTTCGGGAGGCCATCAATTACAGCGAGGAGAACAGCACCCGGTTTATCATTGTCACCGGCAGGAAGATTTACCGCAGGGGCGCAGGAAAGATCAGCATCTGCTTTGAAGTGCCCCATGAAAGCGGGACGCTGTACCAGATTTTGTCCCATTTTATTTACAATGACCTGAACATGAACAAAATTGAATCAAGACCCATCAAAAATAAGAGTTTTGAGTACCGTTTCTTCGTGGATTTTGAAGGAAATCTTGCAGACGCGGCTGTACAGAATGCTTTGAAGGGTGTAAAAGACGAGGCCCTGGGACTCAGGATCCTGGGAAACTACTAGAAGAGGTGAAAAAATGAGAAGCGGAAAAGAACTGGCACTTTATCGGGAAGAAGACCGGGACGGTCTGTTCCCACAACTGATCTGGCTGCTGGACAATTATGAGAGCGAAGACTTTAGTGGCGAGGACTTGAGGACGATGGGCTATGAGGTGCTCCATCAGCTCATTGAGGTGTGCGCCAGCCATGGATTTGAGGGAAACCTGTGGCATGCCTACCTGACCTTTGTGATGGTGAATCATGAGAATGCCTACAGCACGGCCTGCGAGATCCGCGGGGAGGTGGAGGGAAGCATTAACCGCTTTGCCCGCCACGATTTTGAGATTTTCAGGGAGCTGTTTGCCTTTGACCTGCAAAGGCTGGCGGATACCCTCGGGATCGACGTCTGGCCGGCGATCCGGGATTACCACCGGGTGGAGGGGAACGATAAGGTCTTTAACACCAGGATCCGGGACAGCATCGTGGACTTAAGCATCCGGCTGGGGCAGTGCAGTGACGTGGAGGAATTCCAGCAGGCAGTGACAGCATTTTACCGGGATTACGGTGTGGGAAAGCTGGGGCTTCACAAGGCCTTCCGCATCGCCCATAAGAAAGAGGGGGCCGAGATCCTTCCGATTACCAACATCGCCCATGTAAAGCTTGACGACCTGGTAGGCTATGAGCTGGCCAAGGAAAAGCTGACGGCCAACACCGAGGCTTTTGTGAAGGGGCGTCCGGCCAACAACTGCCTGCTTTACGGAGACGCGGGGACAGGCAAATCCACCAGCATTAAGGCGATTATCAACCAGTACTACAGCTAGGGGCTTCGGATGATCGAGGTCTATAAGCATCAGTTCCAGGATCTGAATTCCCTGATTGCCCAGATTAAGGACCGCAACTATAAGTTCATTATCTATATGGACGATCTTTCCTTTGAGGACTTCGAGATTGAGTACAAGTACTTAAAGGCGGTGATTGAGGGCGGCCTTGAGAAGAAGCCGGACAATATCCTGATCTATGCCACCTCCAACCGCAGGCATCTGGTACGGGAGAAGTTCAGCGATAAGGAGGAGCGTATCGACGATCTTCATAAGAGCGATACGGTCCAGGAGAAGCTGTCCCTGGTGGGCCGCTTCGGGGAGACGATTTATTTTGGCGCGCCCAGCCCCCGGGAATTCCAGAAGATTGTGCTGACACTGGCAGAGCGGAACGGCATTACAATGCCGGAAGAAAAACTGTTAGCTGAGGCTAACAAGTGGGAGCTGTCCCATGGAGGACTGTCCGGCCGTTGTGCCCAGCAGTTTATCAACCATCTTCTGGGCAGAGAAGAATAAGAGTAAAATGAAACATGACAGGAGTGATCATACGTGAGTATTCGGACATTTGCAGCTATTTACATAGGCTCTTACGAGGTGAGCTTAAAGATCTTCGAGCTGTCCGCCAAACGGCAGCTCCGTAAAATAGACCTGATCCGCAGCCGCATCGAGCTGGGCTTAGATTCCTTCAGCAAGGGCAGCATCGGCTATGAACGGGTGGAGGAACTGTGTCAGATCTTAAAGGAGTTCCGGCGGATCATGGACGGCTACCGGGTGGACGATTACCGGGCTTATGCCGGAAGCGTGCTGCGGGATACCAGCAACGAGCTGTTTATCCTGGATCAGATCCGCCTGCGCACCCAGCTAAAGGTGCAGATCATCCGCAATTCGGAGCATCGTCTGATCAATTATGAGGCCCTCACCTTCCAGCCGGAATTTGCGGAGGTGGTGCGCGAGGGAGCCGCCCTGGTGGATGTGGGGGGCGGCAGCATCCAGATCACGCTGTTCTGGAAGGGCAGGGCCGTCACCACCCAGCAGATTGTCTTAGGGGTAATGCGGATCCGGGAGAAGCTTTCGGGCATCCAGGCCAAGCTGTCCCACTATGACGCCCAGATCCAGGAGCTGATCGATAAGGAGCTGGAGATTTTCCGCAAGCTGTATCTTCCCGACAAGGAGATCAAGTACGTGGTGATGGGCGGGAATTTTATCTGGGATATCCTGCACCAGGCCCAGGGGCAGGAGAAGTCCTCCGTAATGGAGGGGGAGAAGTTCTTAAAGATAATGAAGAAGCTCCAGAAAAAGCGGACGGAGGAGATTGCCAGGGAACTGAATTTTTCCAATGAGCACGATCCGCTGCTTCTGCCTTCTGTGGTATTGTACCGCCGCCTGGCGGAGGCCATCGGCGCAAAGTACGTGTGGGCGCCGGGACTTACCATCAGCGACGGCATCGCCTACCATTATGCCAGGGAGAACCAGATCTTAAAGAACGACCACGATTTTGACGCGGATATTATTTCCGCGGCCACCGCTCTTTCAGAGCGCTACAGCTCCTTTACCCGGCATACCCAGGCCACGCGGGGTCTGGCCCTCGCCATTTTTGACGCCTTAAAGAAGGTCCATGGCATGGAGGCGCGGCAGAGGCTGCTTCTGGAGGTGGCGGCGATTTTACATGACTGCGGCCGTTACATCAGCCTGGTGAATCAGGCCGACTGGTCGTATCAGATCATTATGGCCTCGGAGCTGATGGGCTTAAGCCATTTGGAGCGGGTGATGGTAGCCTGCATCGTAAAATATGTGTCCTATCCGGAGATCCCTTATGAGGAGGTACAGGAGCTTCTGGACCAGGAGCGCTATATGATTGTAGCCAAGTTGGCGGTGATCCTTAGGCTGTCCAATGGCTTAGACCGCAGCCATAAGCAGAAGTTCCAGAATGCCAGGGCGGTGTTAAAGCTGAAGGAGAAGCAGCTTCTGATCACCCTGGAGACCCGGGAGAATATCATTCTGGAAACCGGACTTCTGGAAGGATATACCGACACATTTGAACGGATTTTCAGCATACGGCCCGTGATCCGGGAAAAACGTATTTTGCAGTAAAATGGATGCAGCAATAAGGAGTGGAGAGCAGATGGAAAAATTAAAGGATTTTATGAAACCGGAGTATTATGAAAACCGGGAACTGAGCTGGTTAAAGTTTGACGCACGGGTGTTAAATGAAGCCAGAGATAAGAGTATCCCGCTGCTGGAACGGTTAAAGTTCATCAGCATCACATCCTCCAATCTGGATGAATTTTTCATGGTGCGGGTGGCTTCCTTAAAGGACATGGTGCATGCCCAGTATAAGAAGAAGGATCTTGCCGGCATGACGGCGTCCCAGCAGCTTGCGGCCATCAACCGGGAGACAAGGGAGCTGGTGGACGTACAGTATCACACCTACAACCGCTCGATCGTGCCGCAGCTTAAGAACCAGGGGATCCAGATCCTTGGGGGCCACGAAGATATGAGCGAAGAACAGGCCGCCTATGTGGACCGCTACTTCCAGGAGACGGTGTATCCGGTGCTGACGCCCATGGCGGTGGACGCCTCCCGTCCCTTCCCGCTGATCCGCAACAAGAGCCTGAACATTGCGGCCCTTCTTAAGAAAAAAGGAAAGCAGGAGAAGGAAGTGATTGAGTTTGCCACCGTCCAGGTGCCCTCCGTACTGGATCGTCTGATCCAGCTTCCGGCCGGGGAAGAAGGAGAACGTGCGTTCTTACTCCTGGAGCAGGTGATCGAGCGCAATATCCAGCAGCTTTTCCTGAATTACGAGGTGCTCTGCGCCTATCCCTACCGCGTTATGCGAAATGCCGACCTGTCCATCGATGAGGACGAGGCGGAGGATCTTCTGAAGGAGATTGAGAAGCAGTTGAAGAAGCGGCAGTGGGGGGAGGCCATCCGCCTGGAGGTGGAGGAGAAAATCGATAAACGCCTGCTGGCCATCTTAGAGGAGGAGCTTCATGTGGCCAAGGAGGATATTTATAAGATTCCGGGCCCCTTAGACCTTACCTTTTTGATGAAGATGTATGGGCTGGAGGGCTGCGATACGCTGCGCTACAAGCCCTATAAGCCCCAGGCGGTACCACAGATCCCGGCGGGAGAGGATATTTTTGAGAAGATCCGGAAGGGCGATATTCTCCTGCACCATCCGTACCAGACCTTCGATCCGGTGGTGGATTTTATCCGCCAGGCGTCCTCCGACCCGGACGTGCTGGCCATCAAGCAGACCCTGTACCGGGTCAGCGGCAATTCCCCCATCATCGCTTCCCTGGCCCAGGCGGCGGAGAACGGCAAGCAGGTATCGGTGCTGGTGGAGCTGAAGGCACGTTTTGACGAGGAGAACAACATTGTCTGGGCCAGGAAGCTGGAGAAGGCGGGATGTCATGTGATCTACGGCCTGGTGGGCTTAAAGACCCACAGCAAGATCGCTCTGGTGGTGCGGCGGGAGGAGGCCGGCATCCGCCGTTACGTCCATCTGGGCACCGGAAATTACAACGATTCCACAGCCAAGCTTTACACCGACTGCGGGATCTTTACCTGCTCGGAGGCCATCGGCGAGGACGCCACGGCGGTATTCAACATGCTTTCGGGCTACTCGGAGCCCCTTTCCTGGAATAAGCTGGTGGTGGCTCCCATCTGGCTTCGGGACCGTTTCCTTAAGCTGATCCGCAGGGAGACGGAGCACGCCCAGGCC